>CAMPCK010000199.1 GCA_946645735.1 uncultured Clostridia bacterium | reverse complement strand
ACCATGTCGTAGCCCTTCATGTCCATCTTTTCATATTTTCCCTTAAACCAGGTAATGTCGCCCTTATCGGCGTGCTCCTTAAGGGCGTCAGTGATCTCAGGAGAAAGCACTGTGATCTCGAACCTGAAATTGAGAAGAGACAGAATCCTTCTTTCTGCGATATTTCCTCCGCCGATCACCAGGACCTCCCTTCCTTCGGAATCAATGAATACAGGAAAATATCTCTTTTCCAGATCCCCGTATCCTCTGTAGTCGCACCAGTGGTGAAAATCCTCTATATATTTGTTTATATATTTATCCGCAGCTTCAGTCTGCTCGCGCCTCAGGTTCATATCAGAACCTCTGCTGATATCGTCTATATCTTCAAGGGCGATACCGGGGATCGTGTCTATCTCGGGTTCGCAGTCCCTGGGAACTGCCATGTCTATAATAAGGGATGGCTTCTTATTAAGAGCCTTCACCTCTTCATATTTAAGGACGTGGTGAGGGCTTGATGTTGCGCAGATGACTGCATCGCACTCCTCCATGACCTTATATCGCTCATCATAGTTCACGGGTTCAACTCCGTAAGGTATGATGCTTTCGCCGTGATGGTAGTGCCTTAAGGTCATTCTGGTGTTCAGGCCGTTTCTTGCAAGAAGTTCAGCGCATCCCCGGCCGATTATGCCATTTCCCACAATGAGCACCGTCTTTATCTCAGGATCTTTCATGATCCTTCTCACAGCCTGATCTATGGTGGAATCATCCCTTACACTTAAGTCCACACTGGTCCTTACCTTCTTTCCTGCGCTGATGGCGTTTCTGAACATGACGTTAAGCACAGGATCCGTTGCCTTGTTTTTGTGGGCAGTCCAGAGAGCCTCTCTCACCTGGGTTATGATCTGGGTATCACCTATTATCTGGGATTCCGTTCCCGCAGCCAGCCTCGATGCATGCCTCATGGCATCGTCGTTTTCGAGGAACCTGAAAAGATGCCTGTAGCTTTCAGTATCCAGGTCCATGGCCTCACAGAGAACTGCGCAGGGATCCGCCTTTGCTTCTTCCTCAAGGGAGAGGTAGAGCTCCGTTCTGTTACAGGTGGCAATGAGAACCGATCCCTCAACGCCCTTTATTTTTTTGATGCTGTCGTATACCGGCTCAATCCTGTCCTGAGTGCAGCTGAAAATCTCACGCTCACTGACATTTGCAGAATTGTAGTCGATATATGTCATTAATATATTCATAAAAAGTTTTTAAGCCTTTCTTTTTTTCTTTACAAAATAGTTAAGTATGCCGCCTATTATCATAATAACTATGGCGACTTTAAGCACCAGCATGGCCGCTTCCTGGGGCACCTGCCTTCTGCCGGCCACAGTATCCTGGTAGAAGGTAAGCTGATACTCGATCTCCAGGGGGTCTCCCATGGCCGTGGTATCGCCGATGACTGTTATGGGCTGATCCATGGCGGTTATGGGAATAGTAAAGGTGGAATTTGATCCGTCGGTGGTCTCGTTTAAGTACTTCTGGCCGCCCAGAATCATGTAGTCGTAGTTGGGGCTGGACCAGAGGAGCCTTGCGTAGGCCTTTCCGTCCTTAACTATGAACCATGTGGGAGAGCTTACGGATGCCCTGCCGGAGCCTCCTGTCATTCCTACTTCTATTGAATATGTCCCGTCCTTAAAGTCTGTATCAACGGGCTCTGTAGTACCTGATGCAGCCCGGGAAGCCCTTGATGTGTTATGCTGCTCCTTGGTTTCTGTTCCGTACTTCTCGTCATAGAGTTCTATGGCGTTCTCGATCACGTCATAATCGGGAAGCTCATAATCCATGGCATAGTTCGGAAGAGTCGATGCATCGAAGACGATATGTCTCTCGTACCATTTGTCCCTTCTCTTTGAGAAGGCTGAACAGCTGTACTCCTTGTTCAGTGCATCCACCTCTATATGGAAGGTGCATATTCCCTCATTCTCTTCAGGGAAGATGTATTCGTCAAGGCTCGCCTTGGCCGCCTCTTCTCCCGTTCCCATATATATGCACTTGTAGCTCGTGCTGTAGATGCTGAAGTCGATGAGGAACTTACCATCCTTGGGAGTCACCTTGCAGTCCTTGAGCCTGAAGTATGAGGAGCTCGATAATCCTTCTATATCATAAGTGCCATCCTTTACATCCATGGGATAGATAGGAGACATGCCGTATTTAAGGACGGATCCTGATGAAATGGGAGAATTAGCCACCTCTTCATAGCCTTCCGCAGCAAATACTGATTCAGTTGTAGCTGTCATGCAAAAAATGACTGTCAGAAGAATTATGATTACGGCCGTCAGTTTTTTGCAGCAAATCGTGTTTCTCATTTATTATTTCAATGCCTCCATGGCATGTCTTACAAGAATGCTTCTCATATCTTTATATTCGCCCAGGCCCTTTACGACGCAGCTGACCTGGAAACCCTTCTCAGTGAAAACTGACTTCCATGAGTCAGGCTCATCCCCTGCCATATCGTTTGTGGCATGATCTCCTGCGACGATAAGAAGCGGTGT
>CAMPCK010000198.1 GCA_946645735.1 uncultured Clostridia bacterium | reverse complement strand
CTGTAGACAACGAGGGCATGAGAGAAGCCGTATTCGAAGTTAACGGCAACCGCCGTGTCATCAAGATCAAGGATAAGACCGTTACCACCAACTCTTCAACTTCAGTGCTTTATGCCAACGAGGATAACCCGCTTGAAATCGGCGCCAACATCCCCGGAGGTATCGTAAAAGTACTCGTAAAGGAAGGCGAGCAGGTAGAGGCAGGTCAGCCTATAGCTGTAATCGAAGCCATGAAGATGGAGACAAACATCCTTGCAAACGTAGCAGGCACCATCGAGAGAATCTACGTATCAGAAGGTTCTCAGGTCAAGGCCGGCGAGATGGTTGCAAAGATGAAAGAAACAAAATAATTATTAAAGGAGGGCCGGCAGTTAACCTGCCGGCCATAAAACAATGAAGAACAGTTTAGCATCCTGGACAATTGCACATTTTGCTGTGGATATGAGCTGCTTCTACATCCTGTACCGCGGAGTTGAACAGCTCTATACTGCTGTGAGCTGGACCCATCTCCATGAGTTACTGGGAATCGCTATCTTTATTTACAACATCCTTGCCTTTGGCCTTCAGATAGTATTCGGAGCGCTTTCTGACAAGTTCCCCAGACTTGAAAAGATACTGGGAATCGAAGGGCTTGACTTCATGCTCATTCCACTCATCATAATCTGGATATCCCGGGGAACGGCAGCCTCATGGATCGCCATGATAATTGCCGCTGTCCTTAACGCGGCCTTCCATGTGGGAGGCGGAGTGAACGTGATCCGGAGGTCCTGCGGAAAGATGGCGCCTTCCGGCATCTTCGTGTCCTCGGGAGCTCTCGGTGTCATAACGGGGACCATCTACGGTTCATCGGGCCACGGTGCGCTTCTTCCTGTGTTCATTGTGCTCATTGCCATATTCATGGTGTTCATGACAACGGACAGCTGGGCCATGGACCTTGTAAACTTTGAGAGAAGGGGACAAAAGGGTGAGAGATTCCCGTCGCCTGTAACGGAATATATACGCTTCGACCTTCTTAAGATGGGAGCGGCAGCAGCTTCAGGCTGCATGTTTTTTGCGGTATTCATAAGAAGCTATGCGGGCTTCCTCTGGCCAATGGGGTTTGAAAGGACAGGGTACCTTATCCTGCTTGTCCCTGTTGCAAGCTGCCTTGGAAAGGCTCTCGGAGGGATTATAGCTGACAGGCTTGGGGCTGTTGAGACTGCGTCCGCCAGCCTGGTGCTTTCAATGATACTTTTCTTAACGGGAAGCGGATCATGGGTCATGATGGGACTCGCGATACTTCTCTTTAATATGGCTATGCCCATAACGCTCTGCGGGCTGGTTTCAGCCATGCCTGATAATGTGGGCTTTGCCTTCGGCCTGTCAACCCTGGCTCTTCTTCTGGGATACATGGTGAGAGTTTTTATCATCATGCCGGAAGCTGAGTCTTCATATATAGTTGCTTTTCTTGGAATAGCTGCGGTGGTTCTTATCAGCTGCTCCATGAAAAGAAAGAACAGATAGGAGGGATTAAGATGAGAGATATGTCATATCTTATGGATGTAGCCTTCGAACCGACTGTACCAACGGATTCACCGGTATCCATGGTTCTTGTGGGCATCGTTATCGCCATTGCTGTATTCGCATTGGTAAAGATAATTAAGATTTCTAAGAAAAAGAAGGACAAAGATAAATAATGGGTCCTTATCTTGTTATAATATTTCAGCTGGTGGGAACCATCTTAATCGAAGGATGTGTCATGATCGTCTGGCAGGGATCAAAGGAAGCGCTGGGATACTCAGTCCTCTGCAACCTCATGACGAACCCGCCGCTTAATCTCATTCTCCTGTATTTATCGGGGCAGGGAATAGGTCTTTATGCGACCCTGACCATCAGACTTCTTCTTGAAGCAGCCGTGGTGATAATTGAAGCCCTGGCCTATATGGGAATGATGAAAACCGATTTCAAAAAATCCGCAGCCATTTCTTTGGTTCTGAACCTTTCATCCTTCGGTTTCGGGGAGATCTTCGGAGCCCTTGGAATGTGGAAGGTCCTGGCAATAATGGCAGCGCTTTAATAATGTTTTTTGCTTAAATAAGGAGACGATTATGCTTTATGTATCAACCAGAGGAAGCCTTATTAAAAAGACCGGCGCTCAGGCCGTGATCCAGGGAATCGCAGAGGACAAGGGACTCTATGTTCCTACCTCAATTCCCAAACTCCCCTTTAAGGTGGAGGATATGCTGGATGCGTCCTACAAGGAAATCGCAAAGAAGGTTCTTCTCTGCTACTTTGATGATTTCACAGAAGAGGAGATGGACTACTGTGTGAACGGTGCCTATGATTCCAAGTTCACCGCATCTGACGTGTGTGAGCTTAAAGAGGCAGACGGCGTTCACTTCCTGGAGCTCTATCATGGAAAGACTGCAGCCTTCAAGGACATGGCGCTTTCCATCCTTCCTTATCTTCTCACGGTTTCCCTTAAGAAGGAGGGCGTGACGGATAAGGTGCTGATCCTTACCGCTACCTCCGGAGATACCGGAAAAGCTG
>CAMPCK010000197.1 GCA_946645735.1 uncultured Clostridia bacterium | reverse complement strand
AACATGAGGCAGCTTGTATACGATAAGGTGAAATCCACAGAAAGCATAGTATTCAAGCACATGACCCGCGATATGGATCAGATGCCCCTTCATAAGATAGTACGTCAGGCCAACAGAAGATGCGACATAATCTATGAATACGGTCCCAACGAGATCGAGCTGGATAACATCGAAGATCCTCTGCCGTTCGATATGAACGCCAAGGTCATCGAGATCCAGGACCAGGATTATGCTATGTGGTACGCAGACATGAACGACAACGAAGCGAACTACTATGGAAAGACTGTTAAGTTCAAGGGAAGAACGCTTCTCGGAGGCGGTCTGAAGCCCGACGAATTCGTTATCGGACGCCATATAATGACCTGCTGTGTGCAGGACATCCAGTTCGGCGGACTGGTTGCCAAGTATCCCAAGTCAAGTGAACTTGAGCACGGCGGATGGGTCGTCATGACAGCTGAGATCGTACGCGAATATAATGACATGTACGAAGCCATAGGCCCTGTATTCCACGTTAAGGAAGTAGTCAAGTGCGATCCCCCTGAAGAGGAAGTTGCCACATTCTATTAAAAAACACTTACATCGGCAAAGTATTTTTGCTATAATACATTTCGCAATGAGTTGCAGACAAGCGTAAGTCCGATTGCATATCACGATCGGACCTGCGCTTTTTTATTGCGGTCCGAAGAAAAGAGGTCACAATGGATAAAACAAAAAACAAAAAAGGGATGATGACGGCTATCCTGTCGCTGTCTCTTCTTACGGTAATGGCCGGAGCCGCGGTGGCGTCTGCTCTGGGAACGATCAGGGAGCATTTCTCCGACTCGCCCGACACGGTGGTGCAGCTCATAATAAGCATGCCTGCGCTTTTTATATTCCTCACCAGCTTCATTTTCCCTTCGTTCTGCAAAAAATACGGGTCAAGAACCCTTGTCATGACAGGACTTGCCCTGTATATAATAGGCGGATGCGGAGCTGCACTGTTTGATAACATATGGATAGTCCTGGTATTCAGAGCTCTGGTAGGAGCTGGCGTTGGATTCATAATGCCGCTTTCAACAGGTCTTTTGTCTTATTACTATCCTCCGGAAGAACTGGACAGACTTATGGGGCTATCTTCTGCCATGAATCAGATGGGAGGGGCAGTGGCCACCTTTATAGCAGGGCTTCTGGCAACTATCAGCTGGAGAGCCGCCTTCATGGTCTATTTCATGGGACTAATCAGCGCAGTGCTCTGCCTTATCTTCCTGCCTAACGATATGATAGGGGGAAATGATAACCATGGACAGGTCGATGAAATAAGAAAAAACGAGGGAAGCTCTTTCAAAAGGTACTTCCTCTATATACTTGCGATGTTCATCCTGATGTCCACTTTTTTCATATATCCGTCAAACTATGCTCTGGAAGCGGGAAAAACAGGGAATATATCTTAGGAGGCTATCGCTCTGATCATGGCACTGATGGACGTTATTGCATTCCTGGGAGGTCTGGCATTTGTTCACATCAAGAAGAGGATAAGAGAAAATGCGCATTTCACAGCACCTGTACTCTTCATGATCGGCTATCTCATCCTGTCATTCAGTAACGGCGTTGTTCTTTCAGTAGTAGGCTCTTTATTTGTGGGCTTTGCAAACGGAGCGGGAGTGCCCTGCATCATAGCGGCAGCATCCAGGAAAGCAGGAAAAGAAGCAGTTTCCACAGTGATGCCGCTGATATCCGCAGCTCTTTATCTCGGACAGTTCGTATCCCCGTTCGTAATGTCTGCAGTAACAGCTGTATTCGGGGGGATGGGATTTGAACATCTTCCGTTCTGCTTTGCAGTCTTTCTCGCAGCGATCCTTACGGTCATCGCTTTCTTCATGAGAAAGGCTGAGAAATAGTGTTTCGCTTTTGCCTGTTTCTGTGATATATTTACAGTATGAAGAGTAAAAGAGAGATTTTTAAAGAAATATATGATGTGCTGAATCACGTTGAACTGCTGGATCACGACTGCGGCGTGCACTGCGGTGCAGCCTGCTGTGTCAAAGGAGGATCCTACAGCGAAGAGGACATGGGCATATACCTTCTTCCCGGAGAAGAGGAACTCCTGATGGATCAGGACTGGCTGGATATAAAGGTGAGCGATGCATCAGAACACGACCTTCCGGAATCGTGGAAGGGGAAGGTGTACTTTGCGAGATGTAAGACTCCTCCCATATGCCCCAGGCAAATGAGGCCGATGCAGTGTCGGACTTTTCCTCTTGCTCCTCACATAGACAGTGACGGAAAGCTTACACTGGTTTATAACGACCTCGAACTTCCATACGAATGCCCGCTGATAGATGATGAGACACCGCTGGAGGACGATTTCGTGGATGCTCTTCTGAATTCCTGGGCAAGGCTTATAGAAGACCCGCTCATATACGACCTTGTCAGGATGGATTCAGAAGCAAGGGAAGAAGCCTTCGAGGAACTCCTTGATAAGCTCGGTTACTGAATAATAAAGAAAAATCATTGACTGCCCTTTAAAGGGCAGTTATTATTTTTGCATGAAGA
>CAMPCK010000196.1 GCA_946645735.1 uncultured Clostridia bacterium | reverse complement strand
CCAGGCTTGCACTGGCAGCCCTTCTTCTTGAGAAGCCGGATATTCTCCTTCTGGATGAGCCTACAAACCATCTGGATATCGATACTCTGAGATGGCTCGAACAGTATCTTGCAGCATATAAGGGGACGGTAATGATCGTCTCCCATGACAGATACTTCCTGGATAAGGTGGTGAACCGCATCTTCGAGATAGAGCATCTTCATCTCTATACCTACAAGGGAAGCTATTCTGAATACGCTGAACAGAAGAGGATAAGACGGGAGTCTGAGCTCAGGGCATATAACAATCAGCAGCGGGAGATCCGCCGCCAGGAGGATATGATCCGAATTATGAAGGAGCATAACACGGAGCATCTGGTGAAGCGCGCCCAGTCAAGGGAGAAGCGCCTTGCCATGCTGGATGTCCTGGAGAAGCCGGAAGGGGATGCCCCTAAGATGAAGTTCCGCTTCAAGCAGGACTTCAAGTCCGGAAACGACGTGGTGATTGCTGAGGACCTGGGAAAGACCCTCTATGACAGGGCTCCCTACAGGCATCTCTTTTCACACGTAAACTTTGATATCAAGCGCGGTGAAAAGATCTGCATCCTGGGACCCAACGGCGTCGGAAAGACCACGCTCTTAAGGATGCTTCTCGGGGAGCTTAAGCCCACGGAAGGCCGGTTCAAGATCGGCACCAACGTGGCCTTCGGATATTATGACCAGGGACAGCAGCTGCTTCACGATGAGTTTAACGTGCTGGAGGAGCTCAGGGATGAATATCACAGGTATTCCGATACTGAATTAAGAAATATACTTGGAAGATTCCTGTTCAGGGGAGAAGATGTTTTCCTCAATGTCGGCTCTCTTTCAGGCGGTGAGAAGGCAAGGCTCACACTGGTCAAACTCATGATGAGCGGAGCCAACACACTGATCCTTGACGAACCCACCAACCATATGGATATCGAGTCCAAGGAGGTCTTTGAAGAGGCCCTTTCGGAATTTGAGGGAACAGCCATCATCGTATCCCATGACAGATACTTCCTTCAGAAAATACCGACGAGGATCCTGGAACTGACACCTGACGGAATGGTGGAATATCTGGGCAAATACGACTATTATCTTGAGAGGAAGGCTCTTCAGGACGGAAACCCTCAGGGTGTATCCGAGGAAACAGCTTCATAAGATATTTCATCCAAGGATGAGCGAGCCATGAAGAAGGCTCAGGAAGCTGAAGAGCTAAGAAAACAGCGTGAGATAGCACAGACCGAGGAAAAAATCGAAAAACTGGAGGAACGGGTAAGCGTGATCGAAGAGGAAATGCAGCTTCCCGAAAACCTTTCGGACTTCGGGAAACTGGCAGAACTCAGCAAAGAAATGGACAGCCTTAAGGCTGAAATCGCAGCTCTCTATGACAAATGGGAATGCCTTCAACTTTGTTAAATAAAATTTAAATATCACAAAGTTTTCACTTGCATATTGATAATAAGGTAGGTATAATAACCTTTGTTAAACAGGCAATGTTTTCAAAGCATTAGCTTTAGGAGGATTAGAATATGGTTTTTGATAAAATTAAAGAAATTATCATGGAACAACTTCAGGTTGAGGAATCCGAAATCACAATGGATACTAACCTCATGAAGGACCTCAGCGCAGATTCACTCGATGCTGTTGAGATCATCATGGCCATCGAGGATGAATACGGAATCGAGATTCCTGATGAAGAAGCAGAAAACATTCAGACCGTATCGGATCTGGTTAAGTTTGTAGAAGATAACAGATAATAATACAGGAAAGAAAGCATGAAACAGACTAAAGCGATCTCCAAGGCAGTAATTAAAAGGCTTCCCAGGTACAGACGTTACCTTGGAGAACTCAAGAAGAGGGGAGTTGAAAAGATCTCATCAAAGGATCTGTCCGAACTGATTGGTTATACAGCCTCACAGATTCGTCAGGATCTCAACAACTTCGGCGGATTCGGACAGCAGGGTTATGGCTACAGCGTGGCAAACCTTTATGACGAGATCGGCAATATCCTTGGTCTCAACAAGGAATACAGAATCGTAGTCATAGGATACGGCAGACTGGGTCAGGCCATGGCCAGTTACATCAACAAGAACGAGAAGCAGTTCAATATCGAAGGCATCTTTGATGTGAGCGACAAGTTCAAGGATGAGGTCTTCAAGAACGTTCATGTTTATCCCATGAGCGAACTTAAGGATTTCGTAATTGAAAACAAGATCGAGATCGCTGTAATCACAGTTCCCAGAGACAAGGGACAGATGGTTGCAGATGCTCTCGTAGAAGCCGGTATCAAAGGTATATGGAATTTCTCATCGGTCGATCTCGAACTTCCTGAGAACATATGCGTTGAGAACGTTCACATGTCCGACAGCCTGCATGCATTAGCATATTATATGAAAGACAAATAAAAACAACCGGCTTTTAAGCCGGTTGTTTTTTAAGCAATCTTTGAATTATGCTTCAACAGGTGCTTCTACAGGGCAAGATCCAGCGCAAGCTCCGCAGTCGATGCAGGTATCTGCGTCGATTACATAGATTCCGTCGCCTTCAGAAATTGCCT
>CAMPCK010000195.1 GCA_946645735.1 uncultured Clostridia bacterium | reverse complement strand
CGTTGGGGTCGATGGTGACTTCCACGTCATCAACTTCAGGAAGCACTGCGATGGTTGCAGCTGAAGTGTGTATACGTCCGGAGGACTCTGTATCGGGAACTCGCTGCACGCGGTGGGTGCCGGACTCATACTTCATTCTTGAGTATGCGCCCTTTCCCTTGATCATGACTTCTGCTTCCTTGACGCCTCCGATATCAGTCTCATTGGCATCGATTACCTCGGCCTTCCAGCCGCGGCGCTCTGCATATCTTAAGTACATTCTCAAAAGGTCCATGCCAAAGAGCGCAGCTTCATCTCCGCCGGTTCCTGCTCTGACCTCGAGGATTACGTTCTTGTCATCGTTAGGGTCCTTGGGAAGCATGAGAATCTTGAGCTCATTCTCGATTTCGGGGATCTTTTCCTCAAGATCTGCCAGTTCCATCTTGGCAAGCTCCTTCATTTCCTCATCGTCTGAATCCAGCATTTCTCTTGCTGCATCCATTTCTTCCTTTGCCTTCTTGTATTCTTTATATTTCAAAGCCACCGGCTCAAGCTCCCCCAGCTCCTTCATGTGCTTCTTCCACACGGGCTGGTTGGAGATGATATCAGGGTCTGATACCTTAAGTGACAGCTCCTCGTATTTTTCTAATATGAAGTCTAATTTATCAAACATTTCGGCTCCTTAAATCTGATTTATTCCCTATTTCTCTAAATTAATATATTACCATAAATCATGGTCTTTGTGAAGAAAAAAATAGCCCCCGGACCAATCCGAGGGCTTGTTGTGTGTCATTATAAGTTGTACTTGTTCTTGAACTTTTCAACACGTCCGCCACGGTTAACCATCTTGGCTGCACCTGTGAAGAACGGATGGCAAGCTGAGCAAACGTCGAGTCTGAGCTCAGGCTTGGTTGACTTAGTCATAAACGTGTTACCGCATGCGCAAGTTACTTTACATTCCACATAATTAGGATGGATTCCTTCCCTCATGTCAGTTTCCTTTCCCGGCAGCAAGTTACTGCCGTAATTGAATTTCTTTGCAAAAAAATCTCTGCCGCAAACTGCGACTCATACAATATATCATATGAAGCCTTGAAATGCAAGGGTTTTTTGAGGATTTTTTGAATCGGTCTAAATCTGTGCTGAGACCACTCTGTCATTTCCCGCCAGGTCCTTCAGAACTTCGATATTTCTGAAGCCCGCAGCCTTAAGAAGGGCCGGTACAGTCTCTCCCTGGTCATAGCCGATCTCAAGGAGAAGATGCCCTCCCGGAACAAGGTGCCTGGGAGCTTCCTTTGCGATTATCCTGTAGAAGTCAAGGCCGTCCTTTCCTCCGTCAAGGGCTATCATGGGATCGTGATCCCTGACTTCAGGTTCCAGTTCGCTGATGACTTCTGAAGGAATGTATGGAGGATTTGAAACGATCATGGTGAACTTCTCTTCTGAATCCAGTCCCCTGAACATATCTGACTTTATGATCCTGACCTCCGCCGTGTTGATTCCGGCATTTTCTCTTGCAACTTCAAGGGCAGCCTCACTTATATCCGTCATGGTCACGTCAACGCCGAAACACATCTTCTTAAGGGAGATCCCGATGATTCCGGATCCTGTGCACAGATCCAGTATTCTGGATTCCGGTACGGCCAGCTTAGCCGCTTCTTCCACGAGAAACTCCGTGTCCATTCTCGGCACCAGCACGTCTTTCGTCACCTTGAAGCGGCAGCACATGAACTCCTGCTCGCCCGTTATGTGCTGAAGGGGTATGCCGGAAGCACGCTCTTCCAACAGGTCATAATACCTCTGTGCCTTGCCATATGAGACCGTGGTATTTATGTGCATAATAAGGCCGGTCCTGTTCTTTCCCGTAACGTGGCAGAGAAGTTCCCTGGCATCGTTTGCGGCATCGTGGATACCGGCTTCTGCCAGCCTTTTTTCACCGATTGTAATCAGTTCTCTTATGAGCATTATTCCTCCGGTGTGTAGTATTTGACTTCGCCTTCTACGGGTTCGCCGTTAAGGTCGCAGATTCCTTCGAAGTAGGGCTTGGCTTTCTCTTCCTCTTCAGTCTCGCAGGGGATAACAGCTTTCATGGCAGCGATGGCGACTTCAAGCTGCTTCTCATTGGGCTCACGGGTCGTGAGCTTCTGAAGGTAGATTCCGGGAAGGCTCAGGAATTCAACCACCTTGTTGTTGGATCTTCCTGCCCACTTGAGGAGCTCGTAGGAAATGCCTGCAATAAGGGGCAGGGCCAGGAGTCTCAGTCCCAGTCTCATCCACACATTGGGCCAGCCCATAAACACGTGGACGATGATAGCAATGATCATTACGAACATAAGGAAGGAAGTCCCGCATCTCGGGTGGAGTCTGTAGAAACCCTGGGCGTTCTCAGGGGTGAGCTCCAGCCCGTTTTCGAAGCAGTGAATGGTCTTATGCTCGGCTCCGTGATACTGGAAAACCGTATTGATATCATCCAGTTTCGGAATTATGGCAATATACCCGATAAATATGGCGATTCTTACCAGTCCCTCAATAAGGTTCAGGATGATAACGTTTTCGGTGATTTTTTTGAATATACCTACTACAGCTGTGGGAAGGAGCATAAAG
>CAMPCK010000194.1 GCA_946645735.1 uncultured Clostridia bacterium | reverse complement strand
ATAGATGTCAGATGCCGAAGAGTATGAAATGATGATAAAAGTTATTTTAATAGGCGATTCAGGTGTAGGAAAAACAAATATCATGAGTAAATATCTCAAAAATCAATTTATGGAGAATTCCAAGGCAACAGTAGGAGTTGAATTCGGCTCAAAATTATTTAATCATCAAGGACATAAAATAAAAGCTCAAATATGGGACACAGCTGGACAAGAAAAATATAAGGCTATAACAGGGGCTTATTATAAAGGTTCCAAAGGAGCCTTTATTGTTTATGATATTACAAGAAAAGACACATTTGCTTCTATATTGGCAGAAGCAAAAAACCGTTCAGTCCCAAGAGAACTGAACGGTTTCCCTGAATATCATCTACTTTCTTGATCTCATTACAGCTTTCATGATCTCATGAAATGCTACATACAGTACTCCGGCAATGGGCCATACGACCCAGGTCAGCTCCCATCTCATGGTTATGAAACTCCAGGCCAGGTATATTGCTGTAGCTATTGCCCAGTAGATGCCGTCATATTTTCCGGCGCGCTTGTTTATTCTGGTATAATCTCCCTCTTCGAGAAGTCTGTCATATCCTCCCTGTCTGATGCAGGTGAGGACTATCATCTTGACACCGATGGCGATGGTAATGAGAAGAAGTCCTACTCCGACGGCTTCCAGAGAACCGTCATCGTGATGATAGTGAAGGAGGAACTCGTAGATGAACAGGGGAACTGCCGAGATCACGCAGAGCAGGATCCCTACTACCAGTAGTCTGGTATGTTTCTCTGAGTAAGCGTTCCTTCTTTCCTTGGCCATTCCGGATACTCCGTATTCGGTGTCGATGTTTACTTTATCCAGGTATTCATATTTGCTTCCTCTGAACGCAGATATCAGGAACAGTCCGACAGCACACGCTATCATGATGAAAAGAACTACAACTCCCAGAATTCCTGCGCTCCACTCATCGATGGGGCCTCTTCCCGCTTCAGCGAAACCACCGAGCACCGTTACAAGTACCGGTGAGAGGATGCAAAGCATTACGCCTGTGGATATCTGTCTGGCCGCTTTCTCATTATGTGTAAGAAAAGCGTTTGCTTCCTCCATGGATACCTTTCTCAGGGCCTCCTCTTCGTAATCATCATTATATACAGCTCCTTCAGGTCTTTCGATATCCTCTATATCATCCTTTAAGAGATAATCGGTGCTTACATTGAATATTTCTGCAAGCTGCAGGATCTTCTTCATGTCGGGAACTGCCTGAGCGCTTTCCCACTTGGAGACCGACTGTCTGGATACTCCCAGCTTTTCAGCAAGTTCTTCCTGCGACCATCCGTTTTTCTTTCTGTTTTCTATTATCTTATCTGCTAATATCATTTCTTCCTCCTATATTCCTGAAACGTTTGTGAGGAGCCGTGCTCCCGTCCCTTTTGTGATTCAAGAATACAATTTTCAGCGGTTGCAGACCACCAAGTGTGCTTTTCAATTTGTCAACCGGCGGTTGCAACTGCAGGTTTCCCCCCTGAAAATACCCTTATTTTTCAAATTTATGCTCCCGCAAAGGAGAAGATTATCCCGATCACTGCAGATATCGCGATGAAGATCACGGGGTGCAGGCCCTTCGTCGGTTTGAACCAGCGGGTGAGAACCAGGAGCACTGCAGCCAGGATGACCGCCTTGTAATTCAGAAGCCCCGGCAGTCCTGATAGGTCTCCGCCAAGCAGGCCTTTGAACGCGCCTTCATCGAAGAAGGTTATCTCGCATACCATGATACCTGCAGCCGCTATCAGTCCGACGGAAGCAGGCCTTATACCATAGAAGGCTCCATCCACATAGCGGTTGTTCCTGAATTTCTCCAGGATCCTCGTTATTATCAGTATCAGGATCATTCCCGGAATGATTATCCCGATCGATGCGATAAGGGATCCGGGGATCCCTCCCACGGTGTATCCCACGTAGGTCGCCATGTTGATGCCGATGGGTCCGGGAGTGGACTCGGACACCGCCAACATATCAGCTATCTGGGATCTCGTGAACCAGCCGGTCTTCTCCGACATGTCGTAGAGGAAGGGAAGAGTAGCCATTCCGCCTCCGACTGAGAACATCCCTATCTTGAAGAATTCCCAAAACAGTCTCAGATAGATCATTTTTTACCGGCACCCCCTTTCCCGAAAGAGTGAAGTAGTATGCCGAGCACCGCGGCGATTATGACGAAGGCCACGGGCGTTATATCGAGCACAAGCGAGCATATCGCCACAGCCAGGAATATCAGCAGGCATTTTTTGTCGATCACGGAATTTTTCCAGAGCTTCAGTATCGAATTGAAGATCAGGACGCATACGCAGACTCTGATTCCGGCGAAGGCATTCTGCACCGCGGGCACATCAGCAAAGGCCGTGAGGAATACAGCGATCAGGGTGATTATTATTATCGAAGGGGTGACCGCTCCAAGTCCGGCAGCTATCGCTCCCGCCGTGCCCTTTCTCTTATGACCCATGAATCCAAGGGTGTTCACCATGATGATGCCGGGCATGCACTGGGCGAGGGCATAGTAATCCAGCACCTCCTCTTCAGTGCACCATTTCTTTCCCTCCA
>CAMPCK010000193.1 GCA_946645735.1 uncultured Clostridia bacterium | reverse complement strand
ACGCCGAGAGGTCCTTCGATCTCCGGATGGATGGTGAACTTGTCGTAGTCGATCATGGTGAATACTGTATCAAGATGCATGAATGCTCTGGACTTAGGAATGTCGAAAGCGAGAACTTTCTTGAAATCAGAATTCATGAGAAGATTTCTTGCGAAATTCTCACATCCTGAGATGGTGGTTCTCTGGGACAGTCCTACTGCAACAATATCCTTGGAAAGAACGAGAACGTCTCCTCCTTCGATGGAGAAGTTGTCATCCAGGTCATACCACTGCTGGTCGCCTTCCTTGGCAAATCCTCTTGCATACTTGTAGATATACTTGAGGATGAGGGATTCTCTTCTTCTGGCGTCTGTGTGCATGTGGTGGATGTTGATACCTTCACCTACGCATGCGCCGGGGTCACGGGTGAAATACAGGTTGGGCATAGGATCTGATACGAAAGGATAATCATCCTTTACCAGGTCCATAAGGGAAGTAGCGTCCTTCATGGCAACTTCTTCTCTCTTGATACCTGCTATAACCTTTCTTACCATTTCCTCAGGGGGCATCTCAAGAAGGAACTGGGTCATCGCCAGTCTGAGGCCCTTGGAATTGATCTTGGAAAGGTTAAGGAAGTCATTAACGAACTGAATCTGAATAGCGGGATCGGACATAGCCTTTCCAGCTTCTTCAACGTAGTAGACAACCTCAACGCCGTTTGCTCTTAAAGTGTCCGCAAACTTGTCATGCTCTTCCTGAGCTATCTTCAGGTAAGGGATGTCGTCAAAAAGGAGTCTCTCAATGGTTGAAGGGGTAAGTGCTTCAAGTTCTTCGCCGGGACGGTGAAGTAAAACTTTATTAAGCTTACCTATCTCAGAAAAATTATGAATGCCTTTAGCCATAACTTTTCTCCTTTCAAAAAATCGCAATAGATTAAACTTTATCTGATTAAATTATACTGGAATGTGAGATTGTTAACAACCCATTAAATATATTCTTTTACATAAATGTTTATGCATTGGTTGAATATTCGTACAATGAATATTAGTTATACAAAAAATTCAAAAGCCCTTGAAATCAGGGCTTTTTTCCGTGAAACTGGTAATAGCAGACTTCCATTCTGCCATTGTATAATTTCCGTCTGCGGTCGGCAGGCCTTCCAAACACCTTATCTTCAATGGTTTTGTCCGGGGTTATGGCAAAAAGCGACCAGGTGGGATTATTCTCAAAAAACAACTTCCAGGCTTTATAAATATGGTCTATTGAATCCCTGTCTCCGATTCTCTCACCGTAGGGCGGATTGGTTATCATGACCCCGGAAAGGGCTTTGGTCTTAAGAGCTGTTACGTCAGCTGTGCTGAACCTGATCAGGTCATCCACGCCGGCTTCCTCGGCATTCTCTTTTGCGATCTTTATTGCGTCAGGGTCGATATCGGAGCCGTAGATTTTGAGGTTAACATCGTTCCTTATTTCTTTATAGGCATTGGCCCTCTCCTGCTTCCAGAGTTCCCTGGGAATGGCATCCCAGTCTTCTGATGCAAAGGATCTGGATAAGCCTGGAGCGATGTTTTTTGCGATCATGGCGGCTTCGATGGGAATGGTGCCGGATCCACAGCAGGGATCCACCAGGATCCTGTCGGGATTCCAGAAGCTTAAGCTCACCATGGCAGCTGCCATGGTTTCCTTTAAGGGAGCCTTGCCGATGAGCCTCCTGTAGCCTCTCTTGTTAAGGCCGGGGCCCGTGGTATCCAGGGTGACCGCTGCCTTATCCTTATGGACGGATATCTTCACATCAAAGGATGCGCCGGTCTTGGGGAAGCGCTCAATGGGATAGTATTCCCTGAGTCTTTCGATGAGGGCTCTCTCCCCCACCTTCTGGATGGCGGGGACGGAGCTTATCTTCGATTTGACGGACACGGCATTCACCACGAAGTTTCCTTCCATGGGAATCCACTGCTCCCAGGGGAAGCCCTTCATGTTCTGGAAAATATCCTCGAACTCGTGAACGTCAAACTCGCCCATCTTAACCTGGACCCGGTCAGCGGAACGGAGCCAGAGGTTGGCGCGCACAATGGCTCTTTCATCTCCCGTGAAGGTTACCTTGCCGTCCTCTGTCTTTATGATCCTGTATCCTAAATTTTCTATCTCACGGCGAACGACGGCCTCCAGTCCGAAGGTCGTCGCTGCTATAAGTTCTAACTTCATAATTATCCTTTACCTTTTGTTGGAATCAACGAATCTCTTGATCTTGTGGGCGGTGTTCTTTTCGAACTCTTCCTGGCGCACATAGATCTTTCTGATCTTCTTGAAGAGCGGAAGATCCTCGTTAATTTCGTCCACGTACTTCCAGAGAAGTTCTTTGACCTTCTCCTCGTCATTGGCGTTTTCCTCGCCCAGAAGCTCTTTTAAGACCTCCTGATCGGGTCTGATGGAGGCGACTATGGTGTCGTCCTGTCCGGATTCGTCGGGTTCTGCCCAAACCATGGATTCAGCAACGGCATCAACTCTTCCGAGATAGTACTCCAGCTCTTCGGGGAATACGTTCTTGCCGTTTCTGGTGATGATTACGTTCTTCTTGCGGCCGGTGATGTAGATGAAGTCTTCATCATCG
>CAMPCK010000192.1 GCA_946645735.1 uncultured Clostridia bacterium | reverse complement strand
GAAGAACTGGCTGAGATCGCCAAGGTATTCGACGCCAAGACAGGAGACCTTATCTTCATCGTTTCCGACAAGGCTAAAGTCACCTATGATTCCCTTGGTTTCTTAAGAAGAGAATGTGCAAAGCGCATGGGACTCCTCAATGACAAGGAGTACAAGCTCCTCTGGGTCGTAGACTTCCCTATGTTCGAAGAAGACGAAGAAGGGGAGATCAAGGCTATGCATCATCCCTTCACATGTCCCAAGCTTGACCAGCTTGACCTTCTTGATACAGATCCCCTCAAAGTCAAGGCAGATGCATATGACATCGTCCTTAACGGTGTGGAACTGGGCGGAGGATCTGTCAGAATCCATGACAAGAATCTCCAGGCCAAGATGTTTGAGGTCCTCGGACTTACACCTGAGGAATGTGATGAGAAGTTCGGCTTCCTGATTGAAGCCTTTAAGTACGGTGCACCTCCTCATGCAGGACTTGCCTATGGTCTTGACAGATTCGTAATGCTTCTTCTGGGTGAACCTTCAATCAGAGAAGTCATTGCATTCCCCAAGAACCAGAATGCACAGTGCCTTGTTTGCGGAGCACCTGCTCCTGTTGAAGATGAACAGCTTGATGAATTAGGTATCGGAGTTAGATAAATGAGCGTAATAGGAGTGCTGGGAGGAAGTTTTGACCCGATCCATCTGGGACACAGATCCCTGGGATGCGCAGCTGTTAGAGAGGTAGCTCTCGATAAGCTGATCGTCATGCCGACCCATATTCAGCCCTTTAAACAGAATAAAAAAGTGGCCCAGGACAGGCACAGACTTGCCATGGTCAATCTTGCCTTTGACGGCTGCAAGCAGGTCGAGGTATCAGACTATGAAATTAAGAAGGGTGATGTCTCATATTCCTATGAGACCATGAGCCACTTAAGAGAGACTCATCCCAATGATGAACTGTTTTTCATCATGGGTGCAGATTCCTTTATAAACGTTGACAAATGGTATAAAGGTGAGGATCTCTTAAGAGAATTCGGCTTCATCGTAAGTTCCAGACCCGGATATCCTGAAAAGGAGCTTGAGTCTAAGATCAGGTTCTTTAAAGAAGACTACGGCACTAAAATTATCAGGCTCAGAGCCAAGATGCCAGATATCAGTTCAACTGAAATAAGAGAGACCGCCATCCAGGGGGAACCCATCAATCATCTGGTTCCCGTCAAGGTTGACAACTATATTACCAGAAACAGACTTTATGATGATGCCATCAGGAGTTTGAGATGGGATACGAAGAAATAAAGAAGCGCCTCGAGAGTGACATGAGACTGAGGCTTTCTGAAAAGAGACTCAGGCACACTCTCGGGGTAAGAGATACAGCTTTGAAGCTTGCTGAAAAGTACGGAGGAGATCCTGTAAAAGCTGAGATCGCAGCTCTTGCCCATGACCTATACAGAGGTTTAAAAGGGGAGGATCTCGACCGCACTGTCCGTGAACTTGGACTGGATGACAAGTATCTCGGAAATCCCAATCTTGCCCACGGCAAGATAGCGGCAATAAAGCTCAGAACGGATTACGGCATAGAGGATGAAGATATTATAAATGCCGTATCCTATCATACTACCGGAAGGAACGGCATGGGGCTTCTTGAAAAAATAATCTTTCTAGCAGACGCCATAGAGCCCGGAAGGGATTATCCCGGTCTGGAGAAGGTGAGGGAAGCTTCTTCGAGAAGTCTTGAGGAAGGCTGTCTTGCATCCATGCTTGGAACCATTAAACACGTAAAAGATCAGGGTGCTTACCTTGACGATGATACATTAAAAGCAGCAGAATATTTGAAGGAGAACAGATGACAAATAAGGAATATGCAACTTTTGCAGCGGAAACATTATCATCAAAGAAGGCTACGGATATCGTGCTGATAGATATCGCCGAGAAGTCCGGATTTGCAGATTACTTTATCATTGCTACAGGAAATACGGACAGACAGATCAACAGCCTGGCTGATGATATCGAAGACGCTCTGGCAGAAAAGGATCTGCTTATCAAGTCAGTGGAAGGCAAGAACACTTCCGGCTGGATCCTGCTGGATTTCGGCGATGTGATCGTAAACCTCTTCACACCTGAAATGAGAGACAGATACAATATCGAAAAAATCTGGGCAGACTGTCCGGTAGAACATATAGGAGACTAGAGCATCATGGAAGAAAGATATAACTTTAAAGAAATTGAGAAAAAATGGCAGAAAGTATGGGAAGAAAGAGAGACCTTCAAGGTAACTGAAGATCCTTCAAAGAAAAAATTCTATTGCCTTGAGATGTTCCCTTATCCTTCAGGCAAGCTTCACATGGGTCACGTAAGAAACTACTCCATAGGAGACGTAGTTGCCAGATTCAAAAAAATGGACGGCTTTAACGTGCTTCATCCCATGGGATTCGACTCCTTCGGACTTCCCGCAGAGAATGCTGCCATTCAGCACGGCATCCATCCTTCAACATGGACATGGGACAACATTCATGAAATGGAAAAACAGTTAAGAGAGCTTGGACTTTCCTATGACTGGGACAGAGAATGCTGCACATGCTCAGAAGATTATTATCGCTGGATGCAGTGGATATTCATCCAGTTCTATAAGAGGGGACTGGCATACAAGAAGGAGAA
>CAMPCK010000191.1 GCA_946645735.1 uncultured Clostridia bacterium | reverse complement strand
CTGCGCATCTTACAGGGTCATCGAAGAATGCAATCTGCATCATGAGGAGAGCGTCTTTTCCGGAGATAGGAAGCTTGTCAGCTTTTCTGGCTTCATATACTCTCTTAAGAGCTTTTCTCTTATTGTTGATGATCTTGATGGCTTCGTTGAGTTTCTCTACAGTTACCTTGTTTCCGGTCTGCTCTTCAACTACTCCTGCGAAGATCTCGATCTCATGAGCCCATCTCTCGATATCCTCAGGTCTCTTCATCTGAGGAACGTCCATTACGTGCATGGGAACATCTTCAGCGAGGATCTCATAAGCCTTCTTCTTGCCGTCGCATGTGTTCTCACCTACGTAGATATCTGCGATCCTGAAGAAAGGACATGTCCTGTCAAGTCTTGCTCCTACAGATGCCTTGATAAGGGGGCAGGTGTTCTTGGGAAGGACTTTTTCTCCTCCGGGCACCCAGAACTGGGATCCGCCGCAGAGTCCTGTTACTATACCGTTTGCTGCGATAACTACTTCATCGGGAACGTATACGCAGAAAGTTCCGAATACCTTCTGGCCGTTCTTCTGTGCTTCTATAAGTTCAGATGGTCTGATACCGTGGATCTCGGATACTACGAAGTCCCAGAATCCCATTCCTTCAGGACGGTTCTCCTGTGAGAGATATACGTCTCCGAATGCCGTAGGCAGTACCTGACATAACGCGTCATGGGTCTCAAGATCCATACCCAGATCTTCCCACATCTTTACATAATCGGACATTTCAGCCTCCATTCATTATTCAAATACACAAACATCTTACTATTTGAATTTTATTATCGGAAACCCAAAATATCCAATTGAAAAAAGCAATTCTCTGGCGTTATTCCATTAACATAGTCTTTAGCCGCCAAAAAACCGTCGAAAAAGGGACCTCCCGTATCGGGCGGTCCCAAGTCTTATACGTACCGATGTTCTTATCAGCAGTTCTCGTAGCACCATTCTTTGTCGGTGAGAGGAATGCCGAAGGATTCAGAAGTATCCTTGAAGGTAAGATATCCTTTGACGAAATCCAGACCGTACTCTATGGTCTTATCTTCCTGACAAGCTTTCTTCCATCCCTTGTCCGCAAGTTCTTTGATGTACCTGATGGATGCGTTTGAAAGCGCTGCAGACGCGGTATTTGCAACGGATGAAGGAAGATTCGGGATACCGATGTGACGTATTCCTTTTTCAACGAATACCGGATCTCCGTGAGTGGTATACTGTGAGGATTCGATAGCTCCGCCGGGTTCAGCGTCTATATCGACTATCATCGAATTAGGCTGCATCACGTCCAGCATATCCCTGGATATAAGGGTGAGACCGGGGAACCACTTGACGCAGTTAAGTACGATATCCGCATCTTTTATTTCCCTGGTTATATTGGCCTTATTGGAATAGCAGGTCCTTACGTTCGGAAGCTTGTTTGCGAGAACGTCCTCGAGCTTCAGGAGATCCACGTCCATGAGAACTACGTCAGCGTTCAGGCCAAGAGCGAGTTTTGCTGCAGCCACTCCGACGTTTCCTGCTCCGAAGATCACTACCTTCATGGGTTTGACGCCGATGGATCCGCAGACAGACTTGCCTGCGCCTCCCTGAGTAGTCTGTGAATAGAACAGTCCTGTCAGGAATCCGATCTCTCCTGCAATTCTGGACATCGGTTCAAGAAGGATGAAATGTCCCCTCTCGTCCATCATATCCTCCATGGCTATTCCTATGCACTTGGACTTCATGAGTTCATCTGTCTGAGGTCTTCTGTTGGCGGAGTGGATATACGTGAAAAGGATCTGATCCTCCCTTAAGAGTCCGAACTCCTGAGGAAGTATCTCCTTTACCTTGGTGATCATTTCAGCCTTTTCGAAGCAAGCCTTCTCTGACTCAACGATCTCAGCTCCTGCTGCGATGTATTCCTCGTCAGAAAATCCAGCCGCAGCGCCGGCGCCTTTTTCTACAAATACTTCGTGTCCCGCATCGACCAGTTTAGCAACGTTTGAAGGAATGATCGCGACACGGTATTCCTGTTCTTTGATTTCTTTAGGCAATCCGATTTTCATAGTAACCTCCTGAATAACTACTATTGATATAATCTATAACAAAATATTTATTATTATATATTTCAATAAAGATTGACTTCCCCGAGCATGAGAGCCATGTATCCTGCCATGGTGTTGAAGCTGAATACCGGAAGCCCTGTGGCGTCCCTTATGGCAGGTCCGAAAGGAGGAAGATCCGTACATTCGAGGACGAAGGCACCAATCTCAGGGTGTTCTTTTACAGCGTCAAGCGCAGTTCCCATGATCTCCTTCTCCACGAGATCCATGTCCACCGGTTCATCTTCCTTTTCAAAGATGGAATTCCACTCGCTGCAGTTCTCAAGTCCCAGTACTATTATTCTGGACATGTCGTCCACACCGCAGTAGCTGAAGTGCTCTGCCGTAAGCCTTGAACCGTACGCTGTCATTACGGCCACCTTCTTAGAAGGCGCTATTATCTGAAGCGCAAAAGGCACCTGAAGGAGTGACGAAAGAAATACCGGTATGTCAAGAGCCTCAGACACCTGTTTCTGGAATATGGCATTGAAGCCGCAGGATCCTGTTATGGCCCTGACGCCTTCAGCCTGCATCTCTTTTCCTATCTCAATAAATCTGTCGCAGACTTCCT
>CAMPCK010000190.1 GCA_946645735.1 uncultured Clostridia bacterium | reverse complement strand
GGGCGGAGTAAGAGATGAAGCAGAGATCAGAGGACACAGAAGGACGTATATAGGAGCCATTCCCGGCAGGATCATCACGAACATCAAGGACTGCGGAGTAAACAATCCTGTATTCCTGTTCGATGAAGTCGACAAGATCGGCGCTGACTTCAAGGGAGACCCTGCGGACGCTCTTCTGGAAGTGCTGGATCCCGAACAGAACAAGGATTTCACTGACCACTTCCTGGACGTTCCCTTTGATCTTTCCAAGGTCATGTTCATAACTACAGCCAATACGACGGATACTATTCCCAGACCTCTTCTTGACCGTATGGAAGTGATACAGCTTTCAGGTTATACAGAGGATGAGAAGGTAAATATCGCAAAAAACTATCTTATCGCCAAACAGCTTAAAGCCAACGGACTCAAATCAAAGAATATCAGCTTCTCCGAGCAGTCGCTGAGCGATCTGATAAACTACTACACGAGAGAATCCGGCGTAAGAAACCTTGAAAGGGAGATCGGAAATATCTCAAGAAAGGTTGCAAGGAAGATAGTTACCAAAAAAGGAAACAATTTCAGGATCACTTCCGGCAATCTGGAGTCATATCTCGGAAAGAAGAGATTCCACTTTGACATAGCGGAGGGTGAGGCTGAAGTAGGAGTCGTTACAGGAATGGCCTGGACACAGGTGGGAGGAGATACTCTTTCCATAGAGACTCAGGCGGTGCCCGGAACAGGAAAGATACAGCTCACGGGACAGCTCGGTGACGTAATGCAGGAATCTGCCCAGGCTGCGATAACTTACATAAGATCCATCGCAGAATCCTATGGTATAGAAAAAGATTTCTACAAGACCTGTGATATACATGTCCACGTTCCCGAAGGCGCTGTACCCAAGGACGGACCTTCCGCCGGAGTTACCATGTTCACTTCAGTAATGTCAGCTCTTACCGGCACACCGGTGAGAAAAGACGTGGCTATGACAGGTGAGATAACTCTCAGGGGCAAAGTCCTTCCTGTGGGAGGTATAAAGGAAAAAGTTCTCGCAGCTTACAGGGCAGGGATCAGAACGATCCTTCTTCCCGAGGAGAATAAGGCTGATGCGGACGAGATACCCAAGAACATCAGCAGGCAGATAAGGTTCATTTACCTGACAAAGGCAAAGGAAACCCTTGAATATGCCTTCGAAAAGAAGAATGATAATTAAAAAAGCAGAACTGGAGGCTGTGGCGGTCAAACCGTCACAGTATCCGGAAGACAATATGATAGAGATCGCCTTTGCAGGAAGGTCAAACGTGGGAAAGAGCTCACTCCTGAATCTCCTTACGAACAGGAAGAGCCTCGCAAGAGTTTCAGGCTCTCCGGGTAAGACAAGGACCATCAATTTCTACAGGATAAACGATGAGTTCAGGATAGTCGATCTTCCGGGCTATGGCTATGCCAAAGCTTCCAAAGCAGAGCAGGCCACCTGGGGAGACATGATGGAGAAGTACCTGGAGAACCGTCAGGGGCTTAAAGTAGTAGCCCAGCTGGTGGACGTAAGACATGCGCCGTCAAAGCAGGACCTTCAGATGTACGATTATCTGAAGTACTACGGACTCGACGGACTTGTGATACTGACAAAGGCAGACAAGGTCTCAAGAAACGAACTCAATAAAAATACGGCCATGATAAGGAAAGCCCTGGATCTCAAACCTGAGGACAGGACGATTGCTGTATCGGCGCTTAAAAAAACAGGCTGTGACGTACTTCTTACTGAATTTGACAGGATAATTGAGGGAAACAGATGAATTTTTTGAGTTTCAGATTCCTTTTCAAAAGAATAAGAGCGATCAAGGAAATGATGAAGGACAAGACGGTACCCAAGAGGAAGAAGGCACTGGTCATCTTCGGATTGATCTACCTGTTCCTTCCGGTGGATATCATACCTCCGGTGCTGTTCCCGTTCGGATTTCTTGATGACCTTGTTCTTTGGCTGTTTATAATCTGGCATCTAAGCGATATACTTGACACCTACTGGATGGGTGAAAAAACGGAAGATTATTCCGGAAAATTTAAATCAAAGAATCTGGTCGAGGACGTAACTTTTGATGTCGACGAAGACGGAGACGGAAAAAGCGAATACTCAAACAGACCGGAAAATGAGAATGAGGAGATTTAAGCAATGGATGTAACAGTAGGAAGAGTGCTTTTCACAGAAGAACAGATCAGGGCAAAGGCCAAAGAGGTCGCAGCTCAGATAAATGAGGACTATAAAGGCGAATCACTTTATCTCGTCGGCACTTTAAGGGGAGCTCTTGTATGGATGGCGGATATCATGAAGGAGATCACTCTGGATACAGAGATCGATTTCATCGTGGCTTCCAGCTATAAGGGAACTGAATCTACAGGAGTCGTTACCGTTAAAAAAGACGTTGAAGGCGACGTTGCCGGAAAGAACGTTATCATCGTAGAGGATATCGTAGATACCGGCACCACACTTTATAAGCTTCTTGACTACTTCCGCGGAAGAGGTGCCAAGAGCGTTGAGATCTGCTCCATGCTCAGCAAACCTTCCAGAAGAAAAGCTCCCGTGGAACCTAAATATAACGGCTTCGTTATCGATGACCTTTTCGTTATCGGCTATGGACTCGATTACGACCAGAGGTTCAGAAACCTGCCCTTCGTAGGTGTAGCAGAGCTCAGATAAGGATATAATATGGATACATATAAATGCAATTACCATATGCACTCGTACTATTCTGACGGAGTTCTGAGTCCTGGACAGCTT
>CAMPCK010000189.1 GCA_946645735.1 uncultured Clostridia bacterium | reverse complement strand
TCCATCTCCTGGATTTTCTGTGAAAGCTTCATTTTTTGACTTCTCCTTTTTTCTTAAAAATTTTAGCTTTATTATTATCTATTTTTGTAATTCACTGTGTGAATTATCAACTATGTTATTGATATCCTCTTCCGTGAGGACGCTTACCCCTTCTTTGTTCCTGAAGAGGTGTAGCAGATATTCTATATTGCCTTTGGCGCCTGTAATGGGACTGAATGACAGTCCTGAAGGTGTTAAACCGGCGTTTTCAGCGTATTTTATGACATTTTCGATAACTTCCCTGTGCACGGCTTTATCCCGGACGATTCCGCCTTTTCCGACTTTCTCCCTTCCTGCCTCGAACTGGGGCTTCACAAGGGCTACCATCTCTCCTCCGTCCTTGAGAAGAGCAGCGGCCTCGGGAAAGACCAGATTGAGACTTATAAAGGACACGTCCGTGGATATGAAATCCAGTTTTTCAAAATTATCCGTATCCAGATCCCTGATGTTGGTCTGCTCCATGACCACTACCCTGGGATCTATCCTTAAACTGTAAGCCAGCTGATTGGTTCCCACATCCAGGGCATAGACCTTTGATGCACCGTTCTGAAGCATGCAGTCTGTGAATCCGCCTGTGGAAGAACCTATATCCATGCATACCATGCCTTCAAGATCAATATCCCAGGTCTTTATGGACTTTTCAAGCTTCAGCCCTCCCCTTGAAACGTAGGGGCAGGTATCACCTTTCACATGGATGTCCGCATCCTCAGGAACCATGGTTCCTGCTTTGTCATAGCGCTCCTGTCCTATGAACACGAGGCCTGCCATGATGGCGCGCTTGGCCTTCTCCCTGGATTCAAAAAATCCCTTTTCTACTAAAAGCACATCCAGTCTAGTTTTCATCTGAACAGACCGCATCTCTTCCTGTCAGAAGATACATGCTCAATTACAGAAGCTGCGATCTTTTCAGGTGAAAGCCCGTATTTGTCAGCAAGCTGATCAAAGGATCCGTGAGCCACGAAGGTGTCAGGCCAGCCATACCTTATAACCTTGCAGTTTCTGTCCATGAGGTTCTTTGAAAGGCTGTCTCCGAAACCTCCTGTTACGATGTTGTCCTCTATGGAAATAACGTATCTTGCATGGTCGTCATAGGCGCTTATGTCAAGAGGCTTGGCCTTTGAAACATCAACCAGTCCGCAGCTGTATCCTTTGCTCTCAAGTATCTTTCTTACTTCACAGGCAGTGTCGTACATCTTGCCGAGGGTCCAGATATCTATCTCTTTTCCTGAGAAAACTCTTCTTGAACCCGAAACATCAAGATCGGTTGACATAACTTCATTACGGGTAACAGCTTCTCCTCTTGGATATCTTATGGCTACGGGGCCATCCTGCTTCGAAGCCCAGTCCATCATTGCCTTGAGTTCCTCTCCATCCTTGGGAGCAAGCACAGTCATGTTAGGCATGGAATTGAGATAAGACAGGTCGAAGATGCCGTGATGGGTCTCTCCGTCCGCTCCTACAACTCCTGCCCTGTCCATGAGAAATACCACATGAAGATTCTGAAGGCATACGTCTTCAAGAAGCTGGTCATAGGCTCTCTGGAGGAAGGAGGAATAGATGCATACCATGGGCTTAAGCCCTGCTTTGGCAAGGCCTGCTGCAAAGGTTACTCCGTGTTCCTCAGCGATACCCACATCGAAGTACCTGTCAGGCATTTCAATGGACATATCCTTTAAGCCCGTTGCCATTCCCATGGCTGCCGTTATGGCAACGATCTTCTCATCTTCCCTTGCCATTTCAAGGAGATGGTTTCCCATTACCGATGAGAAGCTGGGAACGTCGCTCTTGTTAAGGACTTCTCCCGTTTCAGGATCAAAAGGACCGATTCCATGGAACTTTCTGGGCATTTTTTCCGCATTGGCATATCCCTTACCCTTCTTTGTAAGGCAATGGATAACCACTGGCTCGTTAAGGGACCTGGCCTTTTCAAGGGCCTCAGTCACCTGCTTTATATCGTGGCCGTCTATGGGTCCGAAATATGTTATACCCAGATTTTCAAAGAATATTCCCGGGTTGTTCAGAATGGTATACTTGATATCGTTCTTGAAATTTGCAAGTCCCTGAGCGATTCTTGAAGATTTAGTGCCGCCGGTCTTATCCTTTACGAATCTCTTGGCATTAAGATATCCGTGGGAAGTACGGATGGCGCCCAGATATCTGGAGATTCCGCCCACGTTCTTTGATATGGACATACCGTTATCATTAAGGATTATAATTACTTTATTCTTTTTGAAGCCGAGGTTGTCCATGGCCTCATAGGCCATTCCGCCTGTGAGGGAGCCGTCTCCGATAACGGCGATGACTTCATGATTCTCCCCTTTTATGTCTCTGGCTGCAGCCATGCCGCAGGCAAGTGAGAGCGAAGTCGTGGAGTGACCTGTATCAAAAAGGTCGTGCTCCGACTCGCAGGTCTTGGGGAATCCGCTCATGCCGCCGAACTGTCTTAAACTGTCAAAGCCTTCGGCTCTTCCCGTAAGGATCTTATGCACATAGGCCTGATGGCCAACGTCCCATATTATCTTGTCCTTAGGGCTGTCAAAAACCTTGTGAAGGGCTATGGTCAGCTCTACGACACCCAGGTTTGAAGCCACGTGGCCTCCGGTTCTGGAAACCTTGTCTATGAGGAATTCTCTGATCTGAACGGCAAGGAGTTCAAGCTCCTCATCGCTCATGCTCTTGAGATCTTCCGGAAAATTGTATTCTGTAAGTTTCTTCATTTATTTGGTC
>CAMPCK010000188.1 GCA_946645735.1 uncultured Clostridia bacterium | reverse complement strand
CCGTCTTGTCCAGGTATGGAACGGAGTTGAGATCGTGGACATCTCCCGTGACTTCCTTAACTCAAACGGAGCAGAAAAGCACATCACGGCCGTTGTTCCCAAGGCTGAATCCTTTGCAAAAGAAGTGGGAGCAGATTTCTCTGAGAACTACAAGGCTCTTGCAGGAGACCTTAACGTATGCTCCAAGCGCGGCCTTTCCGAGAGATTCGACTCAACCATCGGAGCAGGAACCGTTCTCATGCCTTTCGGAGGAAAGTATCAGAGAACACCTATCCAGGCCATGGTGAACAAAATCTCCGTGGAGGACAAGGATACAAAGACCGTAAGCTACATGGCCTACGGCTACAATCCATACATTACAGAAAAATCACCTTATCACGGCGCATACCTTGCGGTAGTTGAATCCATTTCCAAACTCATCGCATCCGGCGCCAGGTTCAAGGACGTATATCTTTCCTTCCAGGAATATTTTGAGAAACTGGGAAGGAACCCCGAGAAGTGGGGAGTTCCTCTCAGTGCGGTCTTAGGCGCTTTCGATGCCCAGATGGATATGAAGGCAGCAGCTATCGGCGGCAAGGACTCCATGTCCGGAACCTTCGAGGACATCCACGTACCTCCCACACTTATATCCTTTGCAGTAACAACAGGAAATGTGGACCAGGTAGTAAGCCCCGAGTTCAAGATGCCTGAAAGAAAAGTAATCCTGGTAAGACCTGAACTTGACGAAAAGGGTCTTCCCAAGGCCGGCGAGATGAACAAGATCTTTGATGCAGTATATGACGTATCAAAGCGCGGCCTTGCAAATGCCATCTACACACCCGGATACGGCGGAATCGCTGAAGCCATCCTTAAGATGGCCATGGGTAACATGATCGGATTCAAATTCAATGACGCTCTTTCCATGGAAGATATCTTCGGATATAACTACGGAAGCTTCATCATCGAGGAATCCGGCGGAGAAGAAAAGGTTGTCTCCGAGATCCTGAGGACCGACGGAGTTGAATATGTGACCATCGGTGACACCACAGAGGAAAAGGTTATTTCCTTCGGAGAAACTGTGCTTAAGCTTGATGACCTTCTTGAGATCTACGAAGGAAAGCTTGAGCCCGTATATCCCTGCAATATCGACCAGGGCGGAGAAGAACCTCACAATGTAAACTACAAGCCTGCTGAAGCTCCCGTATTCACTTCAAGCTTCAAGACTGCTAAGCCTAAGGTGCTGATCCCCGTATTCCCGGGAACCAACTGCGAATATGATTCAGCCAAGGCCTTCAGTGAAGCAGGGGCAGAACCTGAGATTTTCGTTATAAACAACCTGACATCAGCCAAGGTTGCCCAGTCCGTTGAAGACTTCGCAGACAAGATCCGCGAGAGCCAGATGATCTTCATCCCCGGCGGCTTCTCCGGCGGAGACGAGCCGGACGGATCCGGCAAGTTCATCACAGCCTTCTTCAGGAATCCCGAGATCAAGGAAGCTGTTACCGAGCTCCTGGAGTCCAGAGACGGTCTCATGGCAGGTATCTGTAACGGTTTCCAGGCTCTGATCAAACTGGGCCTTGTGGAATTCGGAAAGATCATCGATACTGATTCCCAGTGCGCAACTCTTACCTTCAATAAGATCGCACGCCACCAGTCAAAGATCGTTAACGTAAGAGTCGGATCGAATAAGTCACCATGGCTCAGCGCCTGCAAGGTGGGAGACGTATATCAGGTACCCATTTCCCACGGCGAAGGAAGATTCATGGCACCCGCTGACGTTCTCAGGAAGCTTGAAGCAAACGGCCAGATCATGACCCAGTACGTGGACTTCGATGGAAATGCCACCAACGACATCCAGTTCAATCCTAACGGATCTGATCTCGCCATCGAAGGACTCATCTCACCGGACGGAAGAGTCATCGGTAAGATGGGCCACGCAGAGAGAAGGGGCTACGGACTTTACAAGAACGTACCCGGAAACTTCGACATGAAGCTCTTCGAATCAGCAGTTAAGTACTATAAATAAAGACGGAAAAATGAACTTTGAGATAAGACAGGCAAGGGAAGACGAGGAAGAGAAGGTCATAGACTTTTGGATTTCCGCATGTTCGAACTGGTACTCTGATCAAACCAAAGGAATTTTACCGGGAAGTAAAACCATGAATTATTCTGAAATAACAAAAAACAAGGAAGTACTCCAGTACTATGAGGTAGGGACCAGAATCCTGAGGAGACTGGGTTATACGGACCATTCCACCATACATACCAAGCTCGTGGCAGAGAGGGCAGCAACCATACTCAAGGCTTTCGGCTATGATGAGCACACCCAGGAGATCGCCAGGATCGCAGGCTTCATGCACGACATCGGGAATGCCATCAACCGCAAGCACCACGCCGAGTACGGAGCAATCATCGCCAACGAGATCCTGAGGGATACGGACATTTCCATGGAGGACCGCATCCAGATCGTGTCCACCATAGCAAACCATGATGAATCCACAGGTGTGGCAGCTGACCCCATAACTGCAGCTTTAATTCTCGCTGACAAGACTGATGTCAGAAGAAACCGCGTAGTGGAACGCAAAAAATCCAACTTTGACATCCACGACCGCGTGAACTATGCCGTAACATCAGGAGAACTCTACTGCAGCGATAAGGATGACGTAATCACCCTGAACCTTTTAATCGACGAGGAGATCTGCACCATGTACGACTACTTTGAGATCTTCCTCACCCGTATGATGATGTGTTCAAGGGCTGCGGAAGTGCTGGACGCTAAATTCGTCCTCTAC
>CAMPCK010000187.1 GCA_946645735.1 uncultured Clostridia bacterium | reverse complement strand
CTCATGAACATTCCTGACAATTACAAGGTCCTTTTCCTTCAGGGCGGCGGAACTCTTCAGTTTGCCATGGTACCTCTGAACCTCATGGTTGGCTCCAAGAAGGCTGACTACATCGTTACAGGACAGTGGGCAAAGAAAGCTTATGAAGAAGCTCAGAAATTCGGCGATGCCAGAGTAGTTGCTTCCTCTGCTGATGACACATTCTCCTGGGTACCCAAGGTAAAGAAGGAAGACTTCAGAGCTGATGCTGATTATGCTTACATATGTTTAAACAATACAATTTACGGAACAAAGTTCAACTACATTCCTGATACAGGAGACGTTCCTCTTGTTGCTGACTGGAGCTCCGGATTCTTATCAGAAGAGATCGACGTTACCAAGTTCGGTATCCTCTGGGGAGGCGCTCAGAAGAACGTAGCACCCGCCGGTATGTCCATCGTTATCATCAGAGAAGACCTGATCGGCAAGGCTCCCAAGGAAGTTCCCACATATCTTAATTACAAGATCCACGCTGACAAGGGATCCATGTACAACACACCTCCTTGCTGGACCATCTACGTTGCAGGCGAAGTATTCAAGTATCTCAAGAGAATCGGCGGCGTAAAGGTTATGCAGGAAATGAACGAGAAGAAGGCAGCCAAGCTCTATGCAGCTATCGACGCTTCCGAAATGTTCAAGGGAACAGTTGCCAAGGAAGACCGTTCACTTATGAACGTAACCTTCGTAACAGGAGACGCAGATCTTGATAAGAAGTTCATCGCTGAAGCAAGAGAAGAAGGACTTATCAACCTCGCAGGTCACCGTTCAGTAGGCGGAATGCGTGCATCCATCTACAACGCTATGCCTGAAGAGGGAGTAGACGCTCTCATCGAATTCATGAAGAAATTCGAAGCAGAAAACAAATAATTATTTCAACTAGATCATTTAAGTTATGAAAAAAAACACGAACTCTAGACACATTCTCAGGATGGTCTTCGTTGTCGTGATCGTCATCGCCCTGGTCCTGCTGTATTGCATAGGAAGCTTTACCTATGTATTCGCAGAGACCAGGAACGGTGTTGATATTACAGCAACGGGAGCGGCCATATATGTAGATGAATCCAACAGCTTTGTCTGGGATTACCAGGGTGACAAGCAATATAACCCCGCGTCCACAACGAAGCTGTTGACTTGCCTTATAGCGGCAGAACAGCTGAATACAAGTGATGTGGTCACCGTAACCAAGGAAGCACTGAACGTGGCGGATACGCAGCTGTTTCTCAAGGAAGGTGAGGAAATAACCGTCGGCAACCTCATGTGTCTGGCGCTTATGGAATCACAGAATGAGGCAGCAAAAATGCTGGCCATAGCAGTTGCAGGATCTGAAGAAGAGTTCACGGTCATCATGAACTCCAGAGCCAAACAGATAGGATGCCTGAATTCCACCTTCGGAAATTGCACAGGTCTCATCCAGAACAGAAACTACGCAACTGCCAAGGATATGTGCCTCATCACTCAGGAGGCTCTCAAGAACACTACCGTAAGAAGTATCTGCGGTCAGGCCACCTATGAACTTCCCGCATCCAACAAGAACGAAGCAAAGGAACTGAAGAACACCAATCTTTTCCTTAACGGCGGAACATTCAAGAACCTGGACGGCGATAAGGTCAAAGTGGAGGAGATCCCTGAGGTATACGGCGGTAAGACGGGTACCACCAATAAACACAAGACTACCATGTGCGTTGCATGCGAGATCGAAGGCATCAACGTATATATCACAATTCTGAACAGCAGCGTTGAATCGAGATATACAGACGTAAAGAGACTGGTGGAATACAGCAGAAGCCTTATCCAGCCCTACAAGGCTCTGGACAAGGGAACTGTATTTGATGAAAAAGCCAAGGTCAAGAACGGTGCTGTCGGAAGAGTAGCCGGAGAAGCAAAGACAGACGGCTACATCAACCTCCTTGAGGGAGCATCAGCAACGCTGGTACTGGTTGAACCCGTTTTCAACGAGGACCTGACAGCCCCCATATACAAGGGTGACGTAATAGGCCAGGCGGTAATATATCTGGCGGATGAACCGGTTTCATCGGTGGATATCATTGCTGTTGAAGGCGTTGAAGAGGGATGGATATTCTCCAAGATCGGAATACCCAATTCAGTGGCTCTTCCCATAATCATTCTCATAGTTTTAATAGCCATTATAGCAACGGTTATTTCCACTCTGAGAAGCATCAACAGAGCCAAGGCCAAGGCGAGACGTAAGGAGAGAATCAAGCAGCTCGCACAGAAACAGATCGACCGTGAAGCCAGTGCCAAAGAGAGAAACTGGCCATACTGATAAATATGTTTGATATTAAAGAAAACCTCAAAAAACTCCCGGAGACCCCGGGAGTTTATATGCATAAGGATAAACTGGGAAACGTTATCTATGTGGGAAAGGCCATTAACCTCAAGCGCAGGGTGTCCAGTTATTTCGTAAACTCCGCGTCTCATTCATCCAAGGTGAGATCCATGGTGAAGAACATTTCGGAGTTCGAATACATAACCTGCAAGACTGAGATGGAGGCCCTTATCTTAGAGTGCAATCTCATAAAGAAATATGAGCCCAAATACAATGTACTCCTTAGAGATGACAAGACCTATCCATATATCAAACTCACCATTAATGAAGATTATCCCCGTCTCATGAAGACGAGGCTCATAGCAAAAGACGGAGCAAAATATTTTGGGCCCTATTCGGACGTTACTTCCATCAACAGGGCTCTGGAATTCCTGAACAAGTTTTTTAAGCTCAAG
>CAMPCK010000186.1 GCA_946645735.1 uncultured Clostridia bacterium | reverse complement strand
TCTCAAGGTTGAGGGTTATGAGATCTGCAGAGGCTTCCTTTATTTCAGTAAGCTCTCTTCCTGAAGAAATATCCTCAAGGGCTTCAATGAGTTTTCTTATGTGTTCCCTGGTGGTCCCGATTCCCGTCATGCACATGATGATGTTTCCGGTTACAAGCTCAACAAATATACCTCTGTCCATGAGGAGTTCCTCAAGTTCGTTTCCGCTTAATCCCAGGGCACTCATGTCAAGATTCAGCTTGGTTCTGTCAAGCATGGGATCTTCTATTACTCTTAGTCCTCTTATGCTCCCTGCCTTCTCATAAAACATCTCCACCGCAGAGGTCCATTCTCCGAAGGCTTCGTTTCGCTTCTCTTTATCGAGAAGGATGTCCGCATTTATATCGAGGCTCATCATGAGTGGATATGAGGGGCTGGATGATTCCAGAATCTGAAGGTTATCCTCAATGATTCCCGTATCCACCCTGTCACTCATGACGTTCATCAGAGCCGTCTGGGTCCAGGATGCCAGGGTCTTGTGGATGGAATTGATCACGATATCAGCTCCGCAGACTTCGGCAGCCTCAGGGTAGCCATCAGCCATAAATTTAAGATGAGCCCCATGGGCCTGATCCACGATGAGTACCTTGTCTCTCTTATGGCAGATATCTGAAATAGCCTTTATGTCAGAACATATCCCATAGTAATTAGGCGATGGAAGGATCACACACCTGGCTTCAGGGTTCTCATCCAGCAGTCTTTCAACTTCATACGGGCTGACCGAACCCAGGATCCCATGATTTCCAAGGATCTCAGGGAAAAGATATACGGGCTCAAGCCCTCCCAGCCTGATGGCATTAAAAATCGACTTGTGGGAGTTCCTGGCAAGTATAACCTTGTCGCCGCGTCTGGTGCAGGAAAGTATGGCCGTAATGAGGCCCACGGAAGATCCGTTGATAAGAAGATAGGACCTCTCCGAGCCATAAAGCTTCCTATACTTCTCCATGACTGAAAGGATCACGTCCTCCGTCTGGAAAAGATTGTCCGCACCCGGGATCTCAGTTATATCACAGTCCATGATGTTATCAAGGATATGTCCATACCCCATTTTTTTATAGAATTGTGAACCTTTGTGGCCCGGCATGTGAAAGGATACAGGATCCTTTGATGCGTGGTCCATAAGGAAATCAGTCAGAGATTGTTTCATGGTTAGTCAGATAAAGAAATCAATAATGCTTCCCAAATTTGCAATGATAACGGAAAGTACCGCAAGGCCCGCCACCACTGCTATATGGATCCATAACTCGTTTACTACAAGTCCGATGAATTCTCTTATTTCGGCATTGGGCCAGAACCACCATTTGGTCTTGGCTCCCATGCCTGATGCATCCATTCCGGCTTCTCTTGCAAACATGCCTCCTCTGAAAACATGATAGCTGGTGGTGGAGAAGGCTACCCTGGCATCAGGTTTCCGCTCCCTTATAAGGGCTTCTGAGAATTTCATGTTTTCAAGGGTTGTTGTTGATGCAGTCTCCGGCATTATCTGCTCTTCTTCTATGCCCTGCTCCAGGAGGTACCTCTTCATGGCCTCACCTTCTGAAATGATCTCATCTGAGCCCTGGCCTCCTGAAGGAACAAACACTGCTTTTTTACCCGTGGCTTCCAGCTGAGCCTTGTAGAATTCAATGGCTCTGTCAACGCGTCCTCTGATAAGCGGGAACAGGGTGCCGTCCTTTCTTATGGCGCAGCCGAGAATGATGATGAAGTCCTTGTTATATCCGGGATTATAGTTTCCGGCCCTCTGAAGACAAATAAACGTAGCGAAAAGTATGCATTCGAAATATATAAAGGCTGATGCAACAGCCGTCTTAAGTACATAGACCACGATTTCCTTGACATCATTTCCTGTAAGATAAGCTGCATAATTCAGAAGCCATAAACACAGCGCGACTCCGCCAATGAGAAGAATGCCTATGAATATGCCCAGAAGATTTACCGGCCTGAAACCCTCCTTCATTATCAGTCTGATATTTGATAAAGCCATGAATAAAGCAAATATCAGTATCAGAGGAGTGGTAAGAACAGCCAGTATGCTCAGGGCATTTCCGGAATAGTCAAAGAACTTTGCAGCTCCGAAATACTCATGTCTTATGGCCGTAAATACATATATTCCGGCGAAAACAGCAGTAGTTATTGCAAAATACATGGTAAGTCCCAGATCCAGAATGGTTCTGTATGAAAAGAAATCTGTCCTGCTGCGTTTGATGAAGTTTAATCCGAAGAATATGGTAGTCACAAGGAACATAAGTCCTATGCCTCCAAAGGTCAGATCATTTCCTCCGAAGCCATAATTATCCGTCATGATAACATTGTGATTCGTGACGGTATATTCAGCCATATTATACTGCTGAAGTTCCTTGGGATTGTCCTTGTTTAAGGTATATATGACAGTGCCGGCAGTTTTTCCCGGCTTAACAGCCTGAACCGTGACCTTATAGTAGTCATCATGCTTCTCAATTTCCTTTACCTCAATGATGCCTTCAGGTTCTGTTTCCATGACTACTTCATCATTGTCAGAACCCATGCGGGTTATGTAGAAGGAATATGTGTCGCCGAAAAGAGCCAGGCCTGCAAATATGGCTATGATTATAACAAGATATGCAATTAAAAGTATTTTTGCTGAGATTTTCATATGCATAAATCCTTTCACAGGATGATTTTATAATAATTTCCTGTATAAATCAAGAACCCCGACAGCATTAAACCGCAAATGATCTGCTGCCCTTAGAGATCATGAGACCATTGAGCGGAATGATAAATGGCCCGGAAACCTCCGGGCCATTTTA
>CAMPCK010000185.1 GCA_946645735.1 uncultured Clostridia bacterium | reverse complement strand
CCTGCAACGTATATTCAAGACCCGAGTGCAGGGACTGCTGGGCTAGGCTCTATTGCTCAGGCGGCTGTGCTGCAAACGCATACCACTCCTCAGGATCTGTAAAAGGCATATATGAAAAGGGCTGCGAACTCTTCAAGAAGAGGATGGAATGCGCCATCTGGCTTGAGGCATCCAAGCTTATGACAGAATAAAATGAATATTTCAGAATTTTCTGAAAATTCTTGCTGAAACCTCTTGTTTTTTTAATTCTATGTGTTAAAATAGGTAACAGTTTAGCTTAAAAACAACTTACATCGAGAGGTATAATTATGGTTATTACTGATTTTCTTGAGAGAAATGCCAGGCTTTGGCCTGATGATACGGCGCTTGTTGAGATCAACCCGTCAGAGGAAAGAGATAACGCCGTAACATGGAGAGATCTGAGTCTTCTCGGTGAGACTTCTGCAGACACACCTTACAGAAGAGAACTCAGCTGGGGACAGTTCGACCTTAAAGCAAATCGTTTCGCCAATCTTTTGCTTTCAAGAGGCATCAAAAAGGGCCAGAAGGTGGGCATACTCATGATGAATTGTCTTGAGTGGCTTCCCATATATTTCGGTATTCTCAAGAGCGGAGCCATTGCGGTTCCTCTTAATTTCAGATATTCATCTGATGAGATCGAATACTGCCTCGATCTGGCAGATATAGAAGTCCTTATCTTCGGACCTGAGTTTACTGACCGAATAGAACCTGTTCTTAAGAATCTCAGGGAAGTAAAATACTTTTTCTTTGTGGGAAGAGACGTTCCAGAATGGGCAGAATCATACAACGAACTGGTGAATTACTGTTCCCAGAAAGCTCCTCCGGTACTCAATGAACCCGAGGATCACGCTGCTATATACTTTTCTTCAGGAACCACCGGATTCCCGAAAGCCATCCTTCACAACCATAAGGCACTGGTCAACTCCTGCATAGTTGAGCAGAAGCATCACGGACAGACAAGAGATGACGTTTTCCTCTGCATGCCTCCTCTGTATCATACAGGAGCCAAGATGCACTGGTTCGGATCCCTTATTTCAGGAAGCAAGGCTGTCATCTTAAGGGGCATCAAACCCGAGTGGATATTAAGGGTCATCACTGAAGAGAAGTGCACTATCGTTTGGCTGCTGGTTCCATGGGCTCAGGATATGCTCATGGCCATCGAGTCAGGCAAGGTTGATCTCAATAACTATCTTCTTGACCAGTGGAGGCTGATGCACATAGGAGCTCAGCCTGTACCTCACAGCCTCGTTCAGAGATGGCTGAAGATATTCCCGCATCATCAGTATGATACTAACTATGGCCTTTCAGAATCCCTGGGACCCGGCTGCGTTCACCTCGGAGTCGAAAACGTGGACCATGTGGGGGCGATCGGTGTTCCCGGTTATGGCTGGGAGTGCAAGATCATAGACGAGAACGGGGAACCTGTACCTGAAGGAGAAGTCGGAGAGCTTGCCGTCAAGGGAGATGGTGTGATGCTTGAATACTACAAGAACAGGGAAGCTTCAGAAGAAGTCCTTCATGATGGCTGGCTCTGGACGGGAGATATGGCCAAGGTGGAAGACGGATTCATATATCTGGTCGACAGAAAGAAGGATGTAGTCATCTCCGGAGGAGAAAATATATATCCTGTACAGATCGAGGACTTCCTCAGTTCCAACCCCAAGATAAGAGACGTTGCCGTAATAGGACTTCCTGATGAAAGGCTTGGCGAGATCTGTGCAGCCATCATTTCTCTTAAGGACGGAGAGACCGCTACAGCAGAAGAGATAGATGAATTCTGTATGGCTCTTCCGAGATACAAGAGGCCTAAGAAGATCATATTTGACAAGGTTCCCAGAAACGCCACGGGCAAGATCGAGAAACCCGCTCTCAGGGAAAAATATTGCTCCACAAATCTTGTGGAAGCACAGACAATGTCGTAAAATATCAGTAAGACTGTTTAAGGAGTATTACTATGAAAAAACTGATGTTGGGAAATGAAGCTGCTGCCCGCGGACTTTACGAGGCAGGATGCACCTTCGTTTCCAGCTATCCCGGAACTCCGTCGACGGAGATAACGGAATTCGCAGCAAAATACGATGAGATATATGCCGAATGGGCACCGAATGAAAAGGTGGCTATGGAATCAGCTTTCGGCGCCTGCCTTACAGGACAGAGAACTTTCTGCGGAATGAAGCACGTAGGCCTTAATGTTGCGGCAGACCCGCTTTTCACCATATCATACACAGGTGTAAACGGAGGCATGATCATCGGCGTAGCTGATGACCCCGGCATGCACAGTTCTCAGAACGAGCAGGATTCCAGACACTATGCAAGGGCATCCAAGATACCCATGGTCGAGCCTGCGGATTCTGCGGAGGCCATTGAGTACGTGAAGATCGCATATGAGATCTCAGAGAAGTTCGACACTCCTGTGATACTCAAGATGTGCACCAGGGTATCCCACTCTCAGAGCGTGGTAGAACCGTCTGAAAGAGTGATGCCTGAAGCCAGACCGTATGTCAAGGACGGTGACAAGTACATAATGATGCCGGGCATGGCTAAAAAGAGACATCCCCTGGTTGAGAAGAGAACCGAAGACCTTAAGAAACTTTCCGAAGACACGCCCCTTAACAGGATAGAAAAGGGAAGGGACGGCAGCGTAGCGGTCATTACCGATTCCACATCATATCAGTACGTAAAGGAAGTGCTCGGAGACAGATTCGACATTCTTAAACTCGGCCTTATCTGGCCTGTTTCAGATGACCTTCTGAAATCATTCTCAAAGGGAAGGGATAAGGTCATAATAGTTGAGGAACTCGACGGATTCATA
>CAMPCK010000184.1 GCA_946645735.1 uncultured Clostridia bacterium | reverse complement strand
CATGCCTCTGATGTTCTCCTGTACCACGCTGTTCATCCTGTCATAGGTCTTGAAAACCCTTTCGAATATGGGTCTCACCCTGGTCGACATTATGAGCATGCCTGCGAAAAGTATGGGCATGGAGATCAGGAAGATAAGGGAAAGTTCGTGGTTCACCCTGAAGGCCGCTATAAGCGCGAATATCAGCATCGACGGAGCCCTGGCGAAGATCCTTATGATCATCTGGAAGGCCTGCTGCACGTTGGTTACGTCAGTGGTAAGTCTCGTAACGATCGATGCGGTGCTGAACTTGTCTATGGACATGAAATCGTAGTCCTGGACCTTCTCGAACATGGCTTTCCTTAGGTTTGAAGCGAATCCGGAAGATGCAAAAGGAGCCGTAACTCCCGCCGCAACTCCGAAGGCAAGGGAAACAAAGGCCATTCCTATAAGGATGAGCCCGTACTTCGTGATCTCGGACATATTTCCGCCGTAGATCCCCTTGTCTATCAGATCCGCCATGATAAACGGTATCAGTATTTCCAGAAGGGATTCCAGAACTACCAGTATCGGCGTCATAACCGCCAGCGCCCTGTATCCCCTCACGTGTTTTGCAAGTTTCTTTAACAAGTCTTTTGCCTCTCTCTGTTTTTTTTAACAATTGATTATATCACAGCACCTGGATAAAATGTGTAAAAAAGGTGAATAATATTACTGTAAATGAATTATTTTGTTGTATCGATAACAAATGGGATTTATAATATATCTGTTAGATATAGTTAATATGATCAGGAGGATTTAAGGATTATGAAATACGAAATTATAGGCGACAGCCTTCCGGTAGTTATCTGCCATCTCGACAATAACGAATCGATGTTCAATGAAGGCGGTGCCATGGCGTGGATGTCCCCCAACATGAAGATGGAGACCACATCCAACGGCGGACTTGGAAAAGCACTGGGAAGAATGTTCGCAGGAGAAAAGATCTTCCAGAACATCTACACTGCACAGGGCGGCGAAGGAATGATCGCATTCGCTTCCAGCTTCCCCGGTTCAGTCGTTCCCTTTGAGATAGGACCCGGAAAGGAAATGATCTTCCAGAAGCGTGCTTTCCTTGCAGGTGAGATGGGCGTACAGCTTTCCGTTCAGTTCAATAAGAAGATCGGCGCAGGCCTCTTCGGCGGCGAGGGCTTCATCCTTCAGAGAGTTTCAGGTAACGGCATAGCATTTGCCGAATTCGACGGACATGTGGTGACCTATGAGCTCAAGCCCGGTCAGAGTATCGTTGTAGATACCGGAAACGTCGCTGCTTATGAGCCTTCCGTCAATATGGAGATCAAATCGGTGCCCGGAGTTAAGAACGCACTCTTCGGAGGCGAAGGACTTTTCAATACGCTCCTTACAGGTCCCGGTAAAGTATGGATCCAGACCATGCCTGTATCCGCAGTTGCATCAGTTCTGAGACCTTACATGCCTACAGGAAACTAAACTTGAAAAATAAAAGGCTGCCCTGCGGCAGTCTTTTTTTTGCATTTATATCGATAAAGTGATATAATCCATACATATTTTCAGGAAAGGACCGGCTAGTTATGAGTACATTCAAAAATCTTGAAGAAGCAAAACAATTTTTCATGAAGGACCGTTTCGCCACAGAAAACGGCATCACCCTCGATGAGATCGGTGACGACTGGGCCAAGGCTTCAGTCACCTTGACCGACGGACACAGAAACGCCCAGGGAGGCATCATGGGAGGCGTGATCTTCACCCTTGCAGACCTCGCTTTCGCTGCTGCCTGTAACAGCGTCCACAGTCCATCTGTCGCACAGCAGATGAGCGTCAACTTCCTCTCGGGAAGCCGCGGCAGCAAACTCTTCGCACACGCGGTCTGCATAAAGGACGGCCGCACCTCAGGCGTATATAACATAAGGGTCACCGATGACCTTGAAAGAGATATAGCTTTCATCACAGGAGTGGCCTTCAAAAAATGATCCGAGCAATATAAAAGACCCCGAAAAAATTCGGGGTCTGTTTTTTAACCTATTCTTGTTAAAAGAAATATCAGAAGCCCTATGCAGACTATGAATACTCCGCCTATCAGGAGGGCTGCCGCCAGAGTTCCGCCGATCATGGCTCTTCTCTCTTCCCTGGTATACTGAACTTCGTACTCAGGGCGTTTTTCAGTCTCCTCTTCCCTGCCCATGTCTCTTCTCTCGCTCTTATGAAGGTGATCGAATCTGGGGATAAGAAGGGGCTGCCTGCCTACGTCGCTCATGTCCGCTATAACGCGGCCGTCATCATCATCGTACTGTTTTTTGTTAATGGCCATGTCTGATACTCCAAATGTTTTAATTACTTCAGAGGGCCCTGTTCAGGGCCCTCATAAGTCTCATATAGCGATGTTAAGCTTCAGGCTTTGCTTCTGCGGGCTCTTCTTTTGCGAGAGTCTCGTCAACGTAAGCCTTAACGTCATCGTAAAGGTGGCATACTACGAAGTGATCCTTTTCGATCTCCTTCTGTTCGGGAGCCACAGTCTTGCAGATGTCCATGCACTGTGCGCATCTGGTGTGGAACTTACATCCTGCGGGCGGATTTGCCGGTGAAGGAATGGATCCTTCAAGGACTATCCTCTTCATCTTGACCGTAGGGTCAGGAACAGGGATAGCTGAGAACAGCGCCTTGGTGTAAGGGTGCAGAGGATTTCTGAAGATATCCTCTGTATCGCCGTATTCCACAAGATTTCCCAGATACATAACACCTACGGAATCTGAGATGTGCTCTACGACTGAAAGGTCGTGGGAGATGAACAGATATGAAAGGTTGTGTTCATCCTGAAGCTCATACAGAAGGTTGATGATCTGTGCCTGA
>CAMPCK010000183.1 GCA_946645735.1 uncultured Clostridia bacterium | reverse complement strand
CACAGCCCGGGAATAATTCACATTCTCAATCCAGTTTTTTGTGCTATACTCTTAATAAGTACTATTTACAAGAAAGGACAGACTAGTTATGAGTACATTCAAAACCATTGAAGAAGCAAAAGAATTTTTCAGGCACGACCTCTTCGCCACCGAGAACGGCATAACACTTGATGAAATCGGTCCCGACTGGGCCAGGGCTTCAGTCACCCTCACCGACCGCCACAGGAATGCCCAGGGAGGCATCATGGGAGGCGTTATGTTCACTCTGGCGGATCTCGCCTTTGCAGCTGCCTGCAATAACGTTTACAGCCCCTCTGTCGCCCAGCAGGTAAGCATCAACTTCCTTTCAGGCACCAGAGGAAACAAGCTTTTTGCTCATGCCCGGTGCATTAAGGACGGCAAGAACTCCGGCGTATACCAGGTAAATATCACCGATGATCTCGGCCGTGACATCGCCCTCTTCACCGGCGTCGCCTTCAAGAAATAATTTTGCAACCATCTCAGATGCTTCCGTACATATTGTATGAAGCGCTTTTGAACCTTTGGAGGAAAATATGGAAGATGAAAAAATTATAGACCTGTTCTGGAACAGGGATGAGTCTGCCATAAGCGAGACTTCATCCAAATACGGCAGGCTATGCTTTTACATCGCAAACAAAATACTTTCAAGCAACGAGGACTGTGAGGAAGTGGTAAACGATACCTATATGAGCCTCTGGAACTGTATCCCCTATAACCGTCCCAACAGGTTTTCGGTTTTCATCGGGAAAATAGCGAGGAATCTTGCTCTCAAGAAATACGAGTATAACAGCGCTCAGAAGAGAAATTCCGAAGCTGCCTGCTCCATCGACGAGCTTGAGGAGATCATCTCCGGCGGAAACTATGTAGAGAACGAATTCGAGAACAAGCGAATCGAGCTTGCCATCGACCAGTTCCTTCTTAAGCAGGATCCCGACAAGCGCCACGTTTTCATCAGGCGCTACTGGTACTTCGATTCCATCGAAGACATCTGCAGTATCACAGGATACAGCCAGAGCAAGGTCAAATCCATGCTGTTTCACTTACGCAAAGCCTTAAAGGATCATCTTGAGAAAGAGGGTATTAACATATGACTAAAGAACAGCTCGCAGAACGCATCGGTAATATAAATGAAGAACTGATTCATGAATCCGATATGCGTGAACGCTATACTGAAGTTAAAGTAAAACACAGACCAAGACGCATGGTAGCAATGGTAGCAGTAGTAGCACTTATGGTGGCAAGTTTCGCCGTAGGTGCCTTCGCTGCTACCAGAATTGAATCTCAGAAGACCCGCCCTGCTGAAGAGCGTGTGGACCTGGACGGTCTCGATGTTACTATCATCCTTCCCGATGACTGGGCTGACAAATACGGTATGGAAGTCCATAAGGATGAAGGCTTCGGAACAGGAAACTACTATTCATTCTATGTAAAAGACATCCATGATTCCAAGGGCGATTATGCAGGAGCAGGCTATCTCTTCCACGTAGGAAAATATGCCGAAGAGCCCATGACACCCAAAGAAGTCGAAGATACCAGCATGGTTCCTACCAAGTTCCTTTTCGCCACACAGGATGCCACCTATGCTATCTTCTATACAAGCGATGTCCAGTATGATCCCATGGACTCCGAGATGACCGATCTCTATATGAGTCTCTTCAATGAACTGGACCAGATAGGATTCATCCTTCCTTCGCTTATTTCTGAGTAAATCACCACTCATTTACAAAATATCTTTTTCCACGTAAAAAGTGCCCCGGCCGTCTGACGGCTGAGGCACTTTTTCATTTTGTCTTAACTGATTCTCGTGAGCAGGAATATCAGAAGGCCAATGGCAAGTATGAAGACTCCTCCGATGAGAAGGGCTGCTGCGAGAGTTCCGCCGACCATGGCTCTCCTCTCTTCCTTGGTATACTGAACTTCGTACTCGGGACGCTTTTCAGTCTCCTCCTCTCTTCCCATATCTCTTCTCTCCTTATGGTGTAAACGATCGAAGCGGGGAATTATCAGAGGATTGCGGCCAACGTCGCTCATATCGGCGATCACGCGGCCGTCGTCATCATCGTACTCTTTCTTAAAGGCCATTATTCTTACTCCTCTTTAGCGGGCTCTTCGGCAGGCTTTGTTGCTTCAACAGCAGCCTTTACGTCATCATAGAGATGACATACTACGAAGTGACCCGGCTCGATTTCCTTCTGTTCAGGAACCTGTGTCTTGCAGATTTCCATGCACTGTGCACATCTTGTGTGGAACTTGCATCCTGCCGGCGGATTTGCAGGTGAAGGAATTGATCCCTCGAGAACGATTCTCTTCATCTTGTAATTCGGGTCAGGAATAGGAATAGCTGAGAACAGAGCCTTGGTGTAAGGATGCAAAGGATTACTGAAGATATCTTCAGTGTCGCCGTACTCAACCAGATTTCCAAGGTACATAACACCTACCGAATCTGAAATATGCTCTACGACAGAAAGGTCGTGAGAGATAAACAGATAGGAAAGCTTATGCTCATCCTGAAGTTCATTAAGAAGGTTGATGATCTGAGCCTGAATTGATACATCAAGTGCTGATACAGGCTCATCGCAGACGATGAATTCAGGGTTAAGTGCTAAAGCTCTTGCGATACAGATCCTCTGTCTCTGTCCGCCTGAGAACTCGTGGGGATAACGGTCCTTATGGAAGGGCTGAAGTCCGCACTCATCCATGATCTGATCGATATAGTCATCGAATTCTGCTTTGGGAACGAGATGATGCTCTCTTACAGCTTCACCGATGATCTCGCCTACAGGCATTCTCGGTGAAAGTGATGAGAAGGGATCCTGGAAGATGATCTGCATCT
>CAMPCK010000182.1 GCA_946645735.1 uncultured Clostridia bacterium | reverse complement strand
CTACAGTATTTGCTCTTTACAGAAACGTAACAGTTGACTCCTACTATGGAGAAGCCGCTTCCGTTATCAACTATCCTATTTCCAACACATCCTGGGCTGCTCCTCAGGCAACCGACAGTGACTATGCTATCGCATTCTCCAAGGACGTTGAAGGAAATGACATCTACACATCCGACATGGATGATGCTGCTAAGGAAGAAGCTGCCCTTAATGCTGCTCTCGGATATTTCGAGGCTGCTGGCTACACCGTAAAGGACGGCAAGCTTACAGAAGCTCCCGACGGAGCTAAGATGCAGTATGAAGTTTGGATCCCTGCAGACGGTTCCGGAGATCACCCTTCATTCATGATGCTGAACCTTGCAAGCGACGCTCTGAAGAAGATCGGTATGGATCTCGTTGTTAAGGACCTTGCAAACTCCGCAGACCTGTGGACAGGTATTGAAGCTGACCAGGTACCTATGTGGTGTGCTGCTTGGGGTGCAACTCCTGACCCTGATATGTATCAGGTATACTACAGCGGCGTTGAATCCGGTAAGGAACCCGGCGGTTCCAACTACATGTATGATATCGCTGATCCTGAACTTGACAAGCTCATCATGGACGCTCGTGCAAGCTTAGACCAGCCTTACAGAAAGACAGTTTACAAGGCTTGTCTTGATATCATCGTTGACTGGGCTGTAGAAGTTCCTGTATACCAGAGACAGAACGCTATCATCTTCTCAACTGAGAGAGTCAATATGGACACCGTAACTCCTGACATCACCACATACTATGGATGGCTGGCAGAAGTTCAGAACATTGAGCTTGCTCATTAAGTTTAATCGTCCATAAACATTAAAATACGTGAGGCAGACAGGTATACCTGTCTGCCTCTGTGAGTTTATTAGTTGAGGAGAAAAACAGTGCGTAAATATATTATCAAAAGATTAATACAGTCACTGATCATCCTGTTTTTCGTTTCATTCATCATCTATGCTCTGATGCGCTGCCTGCCGACTTCATATGTTGAAGCCATGGCAAGACAGAAATCCATGCAGCCCGGTTCCAAGAGCTATGAGGAATGGCTGGCACAGCTCTCCGCCATGTACAACATGGACGGAAGCATTATATCCGGCTTCTTCCAGTGGCTTGGCCAGATGTTAAGAGGTGAATTCGGAGACAGCTGGAAATGGACAGTGCCTGTTCTTGAAAAATTCCATGATACTGTTTGGCTTTCCTTCGTTATGGGACTTATTTCCTTTGTTCTGGAATTAGTAATTGCTATCCCACTCGGAGTTATAGCGGCAACAAAGCAGTATTCCAAGACAGACTATGCTATTTCTGTAATCGCTTTGGCAGGTATATCTTTACCTACATTCTTCTTTGCTTCCCTGCTAAAATTAGTATTTTCAGTTAAACTGGGCTGGTTTGACCTATATGGCCTCGTTGGACGAAGCTATGACCTTCTGTCACCAATGGGACAGCTGATGGATAAGGCAAACCATCTTGTATTGCCCATTATTACCCTTGTTGTTATCAGCATGGGTGGTTTGATGCGTTATACGAGAACCAACATGCTGGAGGTATTAAGCGCTGACTATATCAGAACAGCCAGAGCCAAAGGCCTTTCAGAAAGAAAGGTTATTTATCACCATGCATTCAGAAACACTCTGATTCCTATCGTTACCATCGTAGGAGGATCTCTTCCCGGACTCTTCTCCGGAGCTCTTATCACAGAGACCCTTTTCGGTATTCCGGGAATCGGTTTTGCTTCATACCAGTCCATGGTATCAGGTGATATTCCGTTCTCCATGTTTTTCATGGTATTCACTGCAGTATTGACACTTCTCGGAAATCTGATCGCGGATATTCTTTATGCGGTTGTAGACCCGAGAGTAAGAATCGCTTAAAGGAGGGGCAGGATCATGAGTGAAAAAGAAATCAAAAAATCCGCCCAGACACAAGGCGAGAACAAAACTAACAACGAAAACTATTCTCTGAATGACGACAGACGTGTCAAGGTACTTTCACCCGGCGCCCTGGTCGCAAAGAGATTCTTCAGAAACAGACTGGCAGTAACAGGCATGGTCATCCTGATTGCGATGTTCCTGTTCTCCTTCCTGGGAGGCGTTTTAAGCCCTTACGGTCAGGATCAGAAGTTCTATAGATATGACGTACAGACAAAGGATTATGCAGGTATCATCCACAATGAAGAACTGAGATATACCGCAGCAGATTCCGCTCTTTTCAAGAGTTCAGTTCAGGCTCAGGGATTTCTGAACATTCAGAAGGGAAATGACTCCTTCTCCTATGACGGAAACAAATATACCATCGAAAAAATCAGCGATGATTTCTATGTTTTCCATTGTCAGGGAAAGATCGTAGGCATAGCTTCCCGCGAACTCGTAAACTCTTCAGACAACCAGAGTCTTTCCTTCGATATGACCTATGATTCTCTCATGGCCAAGGCTAAAGGTGAGGAGAGCTTCACTTCAGGAGGCAAGACATATACCATGGATGCTGACGGAGTTGTATTTGACGGTTCCGGAAATGAAGTGGCATATGTAAGCCAGTACATCGTACGTGCCATCATGAGCGACGTATTCTTCACAAGAGAATTCAAGAATCAGCTTATCGAAGCAGTTGAAGCCGGACAGGATTCCTTCCAGTTCAAGGATCAGGACGGTGTGGATGCTGAATATATCCTTAAATACAACGCTTCAACCAAGCAGTGGGATGTACAGCAGCAGATCGAGACCAGAGTATTCGATACCTATTCATTCCCTTCGAAGGAACACTGGCTGGGTACTGACAGAAACGGTATGGACATGCTGACCCGTCTTATGTACGGCGGACGTATCTCCCTTATCATCGGCTTCGTAGCCGTA
>CAMPCK010000181.1 GCA_946645735.1 uncultured Clostridia bacterium | reverse complement strand
AACGACGGCAAGTGCATCAGACTGGTCATCCCTCAGGTAACAGAGGAGAGACGTAAGGAACTCACCAAGACCGTTAAGAAGATGGGTGAGGATGCCAAGGTAGCAGTCAGAAACCTCAGAAGAGACGCTAACGAAAAGCTTAAGAAGATGGAAAAAGACCATGAGATCACAGAGGACGATCTCAAGAAGGCTCTTGAGCAGGTTGACAAGTCCGTCGAAAAGACCATCAAAGGCATCGACGATGTAGTTGCGGCCAAAGAAAAGGAAATCATGGAAGTATAATAAAAATACAACGTGTGCGGGGACGCTTGCGCTTCAGCCTTCGCGCAGCGGTTCTAAACTCTGACTGCGCTTGCGCTTGTCAGTCGTTAAGAACCGGCGCTCAGGAAACCCCGCACTACGTTTATTTTTATTATACTTATAAATTTATATGGGTGGCCACTTCGGGTGGCCATGATTGATATTTGAAAGGTTTTTCATATGGCTGAGAAGAAACCAATGCCTGTTCATGTTGCGGTCATTATGGACGGCAACGGCAGATGGGCGGAAATGAAAAAGGTTCCCAAACTCCAGGGCCACAGCCAGGGCATGTGGGCCATGGAGGAGATCGTCAGAAAAGCTGATGACATGGGGATCAAGTACCTGACGGTATATGCTTTTTCAACTGAAAACTGGAAAAGATCCCGGGAGGAGGTAGGCGGCATCTTCAAGCTTCTCGTTAAGTTTGTTGCGTCTGAACTCAGGGAGCTTGTGGAAAAGAACGTAAGAGTAAACATTCTCGGGGACTGGCATGACCGTCTTCCTGAGGATGCAAAGGAAGCCGTGAACAAGGTTATCAGGGATACCGAGAATAACACGGGAATGGTATTCAATATCGCTCTTAACTACGGATCCCGCGCTGAGATCGTGAGAGCCGTGAACTATATAATGTCAAACTATGATCCTTCCACTCAGATCAGCGAGGAGGACATTTCGAGAGCCCTTTACACAGGAGATGAAAGCGGCAACATCCCCGATCCCGACCTGATCATCAGGACCTCAGGGGAGGAGAGACTGTCAAACTTCCTTCTGTGGCAGGCGGCCTATTCTGAATTTGCATTTACGGATACTCTCTGGCCTGACTTCACTCCTGAAGAGTTTGAAGCCATGGTTGAAGAGTACAGGACAAGAGAAAGACGGTACGGAGGAAGATAATGAAGACCAGAATAATTTCAGCTATCATAATGCTGCCCCTTCTTCTTCTGGTATATTTCGGAGGGATATGGCTCAAGATGGCGGTAATCATCGTTTCCGTCATAGGCCTTCATGAATTTTACAAAGGATTTGAAGCTGAGGGCGTGAAGCCCTGTTTCCCCATAGGAATCGGAGCAGTAATTCTTCTTTATATTTTCCATACGGTGAACGCTTCAGCTGAAAACGGACTGGACTCGGGAGTTCTCTATATGCTTTGGTTCTTCCTGGTGACAGCCGCTTCCATGATTTACGGATTCAAGGTGGAGGAGAGGAAGACTGAGGATATGGCAGCAACGGTGCTTGGCATCTGCTATGTGCCTTTCTTCTTCCATTTCGCTGTGCTCATAGACGAATGCGATTACGCTCACAACTATATCTGGCTTGTCTTCATAATCGCCTTCTGCACGGATATTTTTGCATATTTCACGGGAATGCTCATCGGAAAGCACAAGCTCTGCCCGACCTTAAGCCCCAAGAAGACCATAGAGGGAGCCATAGGCGGCATGGTGGGAGCCATGGTATTCAGCGTGTTCTTCGGACACTTCTTCCTGGAGCCCGGACATGCTCTTAACGTGCACTTCCTGCTCATGACCCTGATCGGTTCGGTCCTCTCACAGCTGGGAGACCTGTCCGCATCAGCCTTCAAGCGTCAGATGGGAATCAAGGACTACGGCAAGCTCATTCCCGGTCACGGCGGAATCCTGGACAGATTCGATTCCGTGCTCTTCGTAGCGCCTTACCTGTATTTCTATATAGCAATCGTGCTTCCGCATATCATCCAGTAAGCCCGGAAAGGGTTTAGTGCGGAAAAGGGCAGTTTAAGTGCCCTCAAACGGAGGTATTTAATGAGAAGAATAGTAATTCTGGGATCCACCGGTTCCATCGGAACCCAGACCCTGGACGTAGTAAGACATAATCCGGACAGATTCAAGGTCGTAGGCCTTACCTGTGCATCGCGTAAGGACGAAATGATGAAGCAGGCTGAGGAGTTCGGCGTTCCCGAGGAGCACTGCTACTGCTGTAACGGCACCCACGATGAGAATGTCCGTAAACTAATAGAGGCTGCAACTCTTGACTGCGATATGGTGGTCAATTCCCTGATGGGAATGAGAGGGCTGGAGCCCACTTATCATGCCATCATGGCGGGCCATGACGTGGCTCTTGCAAACAAGGAGACCCTGGTTGCAGGAGGAAGCATCATCATGGACCTTGCGGCTGAGAAGGGCATACAGCTTCTTCCAATCGATTCAGAGCACTCGGCTATTTTCCAGTGCCTTGAAGGAAACAAGGGAAGGGCCATAAAGAAGATCCTTCTCACATGTTCCGGCGGTCCCTTCAGGGGAAAGAAGAGGGAGGACATGGAGCATGTGACAGCAGCTGAAGCCCTTAAGCATCCCAAGTGGAACATGGGGCCCAAGATCACCATCGATTCAGCCACCCTCATGAACAAGGGTCTGGAAGTCATCGAAGCCAAGTGGCTTTTCGGCGTGGAAGCAGATAAGATCCAGGTTCTGGTACATCCTCAGAGCATTGTGCATTCCGGAGTTGAGTTCATGGATAATTCCATCCTCTGCCAGCTGGGCATCCCCGACATGAGGATACCCATCAGCCTTGCTCTCGGCTATCCCGACAGGCT
>CAMPCK010000180.1 GCA_946645735.1 uncultured Clostridia bacterium | reverse complement strand
ATTACGGAATCCTTCTCATAATCGAGAAGCTGTTCCTTCTGAAGCTTCTGGGAAGACTGAAGGGCGGAGCGAAGGCCATAGGTCACATCTATGCCATGTTCTTCGTTGTAGTAGGCTGGGTAATCTTCAATATTACGGATTTCAGTATTCTCGGAAAATACCTCGCTCTCATGTTCGGAGCGGGATCCGGGGGCATGGACATGGCGGGATACTACTTAAGTTCCAAGGGAGCGCTCTTTATCATAGCTCTCATATGCTCCACGCCTGCAGTAGGAAAAGTATATAGGAAAATAGGGGATAAGATGGGAAACAAGACGGCAGGAGACATCCTTGAAACGGTTATTTTTGCAGCCCTCTTCATTATCTCCATAGCATATCTCGTGAGCGGAAGCTATAATCCGTTCCTGTATTTCAGGTTTTAATTATGAAGAAACAGACAAATTACATTTTAATATGCGTCATATCAGTTCTCCTGGTATTCCTGACTGTGGCTTCAATAATAAAGCCTGATGTCAGAATGTCAGAAAACGAGAACAGGTATCTGACAAAAGCTCCTGAACTTGATTTCGGAGATATCCTGAACGGAAGTTTCGAGGAGCAGCTGGAGGAATATCTATCTGACCAGATAATCGGAAGGGAATCCTGGATAAAGCTTACCATGGGATCCATGAAGGCTCTGGGGTCCCGGGACGCCAACGGAGTTTATTTCCTCCATAACGGCGGACTCTCGGAAAGAATCATCCACGGTGATTTCAATTATAAGAGGTTTTTTAATAATCTGGATTCAGTCAAAGAACTGAAGGAAGGCCTTGATGGTTCAGGAGTGGATCTTGACCTTATGCTGGTTCCGACTTCATCCTGGATGTATCAGTTCAGCCAGAATCTCAGCACCAATTTCCATGAGGGCCTGACAATAGCAGCAGCTGACAAGGAACTGGGGGATACACTTATTGATCTCAGGGATGATCTGCTCGCAGAAGATAAGGAATACTATTTCAGGACCGACCATCACTGGAACTATAACGGAGCTGAACTGGCGTACAGGAAATATATGGAAAGGGTGACGGGGAAGACGCCGGAAGAAAAGACTCCTGAGACCCTTACCGATGACTTCATGGGAACCCTCTATTCCAAGGTGCTTCTCGACATGGAAGGGGATACAATTAAGGTTCCTTCCGACAGCCTTGACCTTCCCATGGAGGTCACCATTGAAGACGAGACCTACGATTCCATATATTTCATGGACAGACTGGAAAATAAGGACAAATATGAGGTCTTCCTCGGAGGAAACTATGACAGGGTGGATATCAAGCTGAAGGACCAAGGCGCAGCTGACAGACCTAAGCTTCTCATCGTCAAGGACTCCTATGCCAATTCCTTCGTTCCTTTCCTCTTAAAGGATTTCGGAGAGATCACCCTGGTGGATACCAGGTATTTCAGAGGCTCCGTCAAGGATCTGGCCCTGGATGAGGGATATGACCGGGTGCTGATTCTTTACAATACCAATAATTTCTCTCAGGAAAAGATGGCTTTGACGTCGAAATTGCTCCAGTAGTGTGATATAATCAGCTTATGGAAAAGATTACTGAACTTGGAACCATTAAAATTTCAGACAACGTCTTTGAAAAGATGATAAAGGAAGGGCTGTCACTGACTAAGGGAAGGGACAGTCTGGCCTTAGAGCGCCGCAGTATCATCATTGAAGAAAAGGAAGGGACTCTTTATCTGGAGTTCCATGTGGTCCACAAGTTCGGTACCAGCATGCTCTTTTCATCGGGCACGGTGCTGGATTATCTGGAAGAAAACATAAGGAAGCTGAAACTCGGCGTTCCTGTCCGGATAATCATGAAGATAGTCGCCATAAAGGCCAGAAGAAGCATCAAGAGCAATCATGAGATCACGAGGGATATAAGGTGAATTTAAGCGACAGTATCACGACACTTAAAGGAGTCGGGGCAAAGAGAGCCGAGATCCTCAGGAGGATGAACATAGAGACTGTCAGGGATCTCATCTACACTTTCCCCAGAAAATACGAAGACAGAAGAAAGGTACTGAGAATCATGGAGGCGCCCTTTGATCAGGACGTCCTTCTTGAGGTTATTGTCGTATCCAAAAAACTTCAGGGGAACCCATATAACAGAAAAGCACCGCTCAAGGTTCTGGTGGAAGACTCCACCGGGAATCTTGAGCTTGTATTTTTTAATGCAAAGTATCTTGCGGGATATTTTTATCCGGGCCAGAACCTCACGCTCTACGGCAAGATCACTCTCAATAACGGAAGAAGACAGATGGTGCATCCCGAGTTCCACAAGACAGGGGACAAGGATGACATAAGGGGCCTGTTTCCGGTTTATCCTCTGACAGAGGGACTGTCCCAGGGACAGATGAGAAACCTGGAGCTTCTGGCACAGCCATATCACGGACTTGTAAGGGAATGGCTTCCTTCAGAGATCGTGGATGAGAACAATCTCTGTTCTCCCTCCTACGCTGTGACAAACATTCATTTTCCATCGGAGGAGAGAAGAGTTCTCGAAGGAAGATACAGGCTCATCTTTGAGGAACTTCTCATACTTCAGACGGGACTCTTCTATATAAAGAAAGGGATAAAGTCGGCATCATCCGGCGTTCAGCTGGATCCTTCTGTGGGAGTTCAGGAGTTCCTTGATAATATGAAGTTCGAACTTACCTCAGGCCAGAAGAGGGCCTTTGATGAAATAGAAAGAGATCTCGAAGACCACCGTCCCATGAACAGACTGGTTCAGGGAGACGTAGGCTCCGGCAAGACCGTAGTGTCTGAGCTTGCCATGTTCAAGACCGTTAAATGCGGATATCAGGCGGTCATGATGGCACCCACTGAATTACTCGCAAGGCAGCACATCGAGACACTGAAAAAGG
>CAMPCK010000179.1 GCA_946645735.1 uncultured Clostridia bacterium | reverse complement strand
CTGAGAAGAGCCAGGGTCTGAATCTTCCCCATCTGGACTTGGTCTTGGCAACCAGAACTCCCATGAAGGGGTCGTTCAGGGCATCGAAGACTCTTGCCAGCATGAGGATCAGTCCTACGAAGGTCGCGCTTAAATGAAGCAGATCCTGATAGTAATAAAGGATATAGGATGATGACAGGGCGTATACCATGTCCTTGCCCACGGCACCTATGCCGTAAGCGGTTTTTTGTCCGGTAGAGAGTTTCATAATTTTCTCCTGTAAAATAATCGGCAATAACTTATTTTATTGATATATCAAATGTCAGTCTGACGCTTTCAAGTCCGGGGCTGCTGACCAAAAGTTCTGCCTTGCCTGCCCTTCCCAGTGTCCTTATATATGTACCCGTCATGCCTCCTTCAGCCGTAAGAAGGTCAGGACCGATGAGTTCGGCCTCCCCTTCAAGCTTAAGGCTTATGGGAAGCTGAGCATAGGGATAGACGTTTCCGTTGCCGTCCGTGATTCTTATTCTCACTGCTGCCATATCCCAGGTGTCCTTCTCGCATAACTCTGATGAGCTTGGAACAGCTTCGATCTTAAGATCTGCAGGACCTCCCAAAGTGCGGCTTATGACGACCTCACCATTTCTTATTCCGTCGAATCTCCAGACTGCGGCCTTTCCTCCCCAGCTGTGGTCGATGGGATCGTCCACGGGAACCGGGCTGTGTATGAGGCCCTTAAAGGGATGCTCATCATATACTCCTCTGAGCTCTCCGTTCATATAGAGCCTTATCTCATCACAGTTCGTGAATACCCAGGACCTTCCGATCTGTCCTCCGGGATAATCTCCGATATCCATGGATGAACCTATCTCAAGAACGGGTTCCTCATCCTGCTGGCTGAGATAGAGGGCTGCAGCTGTCTTTGGATTTCTGAAGGAATCCATGACTCCGTGGTAGCAGATCCTGTCGCCTGAGCCGAAGTCCCTGTGAGTGCCATAGTCGAACATGCACCAGCCGAAGCAGCCGGCGTGCACCCCGGACTCCATGGCCCCGTTAAGGACTCTTGCATGTCTTAAGGCATGTTCCTGACGTCTCTCCCAGTTGTCAAAGGACTTGGTGGGAAACATGTGACCGCTGTGCTCGCTTATTAGGAATGCCTTATTGACATCTGTTGTGACCTCAGCCTTTGGTCTCACACCGTCATTGTTTCCCGTATGTGAAAAATCGTTAAAGGCATATACGTCTTCGAGAAGACTGCTCTTCTCGAGATACCTCACTCCGCTTGTGGGTCTGCTCGGATCCAGTTCATGACAGAGAGCGTTGGTTCTTAAGTAGAACTCGTCGTCATCGAGGCTTTCGTTTATCCTTACACCCCAGAGAACGATGGACGGATGGTTCCTGTACTGAAGAACCATCTCTTTTACATTCTCCACGGCCTGGTCTTTCCAGCCTTCATCTCCTATATGCTGCCAGCCGGGAATCTCCGTGAATACCAGAAGTCCCAGGCGGTCGCAGGCCCTTATGAAGTCGTGGCTCTGAGGATAATGGGATGTCCTCACGGCATTGAGCCCCAGCTCATATTTAAGGATCCTTGCATCCTCTTCCTGCATGGAGGAAGGTGCGGCATAGCCGATGTAGGGCCAGCTCTGGTGGCGGTTAAGGCCTCTTAAGAAAACCTTGCGATTGTTTAAATAAAAGCCGTCAGAACGGAATTCTGCTGTCCTGAAACCGAATTCTGTATCGCAAATGTCCCTTCCGGGAAGCTCAGTTCTCAAGGTGTAAAGGACAGGATTCTCCGTATCCCATAAGACTGCTCCGGGGCAGTTTATCAGTATATCCTCCCCTGCTTTTCCTTCAGCTTCTCCTACGACCTTTCCTTCATGGTCAAGCACCTTAAGGATCAGATTATTGTTCTTATCATCTGATTTAAGATCAAGGCTTACCCTTACCTTCGCAGTCTCAGGATCCGGTGTACATACGAAAACGTCGCTTATCCTGTCCATTTCCTTAATTATGAGATGAGCAGGTCTGTAAAGTCCTCCGTAGGTCAGATAATCTATTACATAGCCAAAGGGCGGGATCTCAGAATTCTCCGTGCTGTCAAGTCTGACAGACACCAGATTCTCCTCCCCTGGTTTCGCCACCTCCGTAAACTCAGCTTCGAAGGCGGTATATCCCGATCTGTGGGTAAGGAGTTCTTTGCCGTTCACGTATACTGTCGCAATATGGGCAGCACCGTCAAATCTTATGAAATATCTCTTTCCTGAATCATCAGGAAGAGTGAATTTTTTTCTGTAGCCTGAAATCATCTGGAAGCTTTCGTGGTCGATGGCGTGAAGGGGCACTTCTTTCACCGTATGAGGAAGCCTCACGGTCTCGCAATCTGCGCCCTCGCCTCTTCCGAAAGCCTCTGTCCAGTCGGAAGTGAACTCCCAGTTATCATTAAAACCTCTCATGCTTACCTCTTCCTAGATATATTCGCCTGCGGTGATCCTGAAGGTGGATCCCGTCATCATGCGGCTTTCATCTGAGAACATGTAAATGAGAGCTCCCAGGTAGTCATCAACTTCGCACATTCTTCCCATGGGAAGGATGCCTGCAGCTCTTTCTCTGAGCTCCTCTTCAGTCTCTCCCTGAGATTCCCTTAAGGCCAGCTCCCCTTCCGTGGGAGTCCAGCCCAGAGTCAGATAATTGCATCTTATCTGATCACTTGCATAGTTGTGAGCGATATGCTCCATGAGGATCCTTAAGGCTCCCTTGGAGCAGGCATAGGCTGCCCTGTCCTTCTGTCCGCCCCATGCGTGGGCAGAACCCGTAAGTACGATGGAGCCTCCTGTGGTCTTCTTCATGTATTTGATAGCTTCCTGGCACGCAAAAAACGTAGCCTTGAAGTTTATATCCATGATCTTGTCAAAGGTTTCCTCATCACAGGTATCAAGCGGGCTCACGTCGGTGACAGC
>CAMPCK010000178.1 GCA_946645735.1 uncultured Clostridia bacterium | reverse complement strand
AGACTCCGCCCTCTCACGGCGGCAACCCGGGTTCGAATCCCGGTAGAGTCACCACAATGAATAAGACCCGCATCGGCGGGTCTTTTGTGTTTTTTGTTTTTATTATCCGAAGATGAGCTCTCTCGGTATCATGAGCTCATGTCTCTCACCGTCCAGGGTATATTGGATGGCACATCTCTCACCTCTTACAACTCTTATATCCTCTGCTTCTGTCAGATGTCTGTAATACTTATATTTCTCAACCTGTTCATCCGTGTAGTTCATGGGATCATCCGATGTGAGGAAAACCGAACCCATAAGGGCATTTACAGATGCCAGTATATGCTTCTCCGTTTCCGTGAGCTCCAGATTCTCGGTCCTTAGGAAGAATACGTCGGGATCGTTTCCGAAGGCCCTTCTGTCAAGCTGGTGCCTGCATACGGTATTTGTCAGGGAGTTTACCGTGGATACCCTCTCCCTGTGAAGAAGCCTCAAGAAGGGCTTGTCTCTCCAGTTGAGTCCCACATCACAGCCGATCCTGGCATAATCCGCAAGGCCGAAGGCAGGCATGAGAGGAACTCCGCAGACCAGAATTTTTTTGTCCCCTGCCCATTCTCTCAAGAGCTTCATTACTCTTATCATGCGTCCTGCCCTGGTTTCCTTCTCATTTCCGAAGGTGGCGGCTGCATAGACAAAATCGAGCTTGAGAAGATCAAATCCCCATTCGTAGTATGCCCGTTTTACGGACTTCTCTATATACTCCAGGCATTCCGGTATATCTATATCAAGGCCGTAGAAGCCTCCCCAGTTGGATCCGCAGCTGAAGGGTTTCCCTTCAGGATCCTTAATTACCCAGTCGGGATGTTCCTTTAAAATCCTGCTTCCCTTCTGAGCTGCAAAGGGGGCCATCCAGAGACCTGCCATGTAACCGGCTCTGTGAATGTCATCCGCCAGTCTTTTCATACCTTCAGGGAACTTGTCCTTATCCTCCTCTTCCCAGTCTCCCACAGCCGGCTCCCAGCCGTCGTCCACCTGAAAAAGGTCTCCCTTTTCGAGTATCCTTCCGCAGCCATTAAGGTCCTCACTGATGGCAGCTTCATCAATGGCCTGATATCTGTTGTACCAGCTGGAGTAGCCTATGAGCTTATCCGCTTCTATTGCTTTGATGCCGAGAGCCTCGAACCAGCCGTCAAAGACCTCCTCTTCACTTCCCTCCATATAGAAAAGATCGAAGGCATGGAATTCTCCTTCAGGAACATAACCTTCGGCATCCCTTATGATTTTGAGCCTGTTCTTTTTTACATTATATCCGAAGATGGTATACCCGGGTCCCTCATCCAAAGAACCGAAGAACCTGAATTTCTCCCCGTCCCTGAAATAGCAGTATGAGAATCCGTGGAATACGCCCTTCTTTTTGGGATATCTTGTGAAATGATAATCCCCGTAGCCGTCCAGGCTGTACCTCTTTATAACGCCCTCCGGCATGGAACCCAGCCCCTCAAGTTTGTCGTATCTCGTGAACTCCCTGCTGTCGGTCCAGGTCTGATAGCCATTAAAAAACATGCCTTCCGACGGTTCAAGGTCTATGAAGGCATAAGCTTTCTCAACTTTACCATTTATTTCAACTGTAATATGATTCTCACGGGCGAGATCAGTCTCACCCGTGAGTCCGTTTACTTTCCAACTAAGCTTCATTCTGAGGTCCCCTTAACTTGTCGTGGATCTCCTGCTGATATGCATCTGTAAGTTTGAATTTTTTCCTGAAGAGGAAAATAGCAACTACGAGTCCCAGCATGGGAAGTATGGTCATGAGAAGTCTCAGTCCCATGAGGGTGGATGCGCTCTGTACTGCTACTGCAGTCTCATCGTCGGTATTTCCCACAAGGCTGATGAGGTCAAGGCCTATACCTGTGAGGAATACGGCGACACCGGATGCAGCCTTTACTACGAAGGTCTGCATGGAGAAAATTACAGATTCCTCTCTTCTTCCCGTCTTCATCTCACCGTAATCAACGGAACCCGAAAGGAATACCGTGGTAAGTACGCTCAATACACCGTTTGCTGCGAAGACCAGGATCCCGGGAACGCAGATGGCGATGATGTTGTGAGTGAAGCCAAAGATGAGTATCAGAAGAAGGCAGCCGTAACCCGTGAGGGCCATGCCGATGGCTACCTTGAATACCTTTTCATTGGGAATGCCCCTTCCTCTTAAGATGGGATAAAGAACCATCATGCCCAGGATCTGGAAGGCTCCGCCTACAGTTGAGAACAGGGTGTAGGAATTTCTCCAGCCCTCTCCTCCGAAGTCATACTTGAAGAAGTAGATGACGAAGTTGGATGTGAGATAAAGGGCCATGTTGATGAGGACGATGGTGGCGACCACGGTCATGGCCTGGTCGTTTCTGAAGAGAGCCCTGAACATTTCCTTTACGGAAACCGTCTTCATCTCTCCCTGGTTCTGCTCCTTCATGAAGATGCAGCAGATGATTTCAGCAACTATGAAGATGACAGCTACGATCAAAGCTACCATTTTGAAGCCCTGAAGGTCGTTTCCTCCTCCGAACATGCCAACCAGGAACATGGTTCCCATGGCTATAAGGGCGGAACCAACGCCTGCGCAGGTACGGCCTACAACTGAAAGGTTCTCCCTGTCCTTGGGAGTGTCAGTTACTGCAGGTATCATGCTCCAGTAAGGAATATCCATCATGGTATATGTAACACCCCAGAGTATGTAGATCACAGCAAAGTATACCATGAGAGTGGATTCTTTGGTGAATTCAGGAGCTGCAAAAAGTGCATAGAGAACTACTGCGTTAAGCACAGTTCCTGAGAAAAGCCAGGGTCTGAACCTTCCCCATCTCGACTTGGTCTTGGCAACCAGAACTCCCATGAAGGGGTCGTTCAGGGCGTCAAAAACTCTTGCAAGCATGAGGATCAGTCCTACGAAGGTGGCGCTTAAATGAAGCAGATCCTGATAG
>CAMPCK010000177.1 GCA_946645735.1 uncultured Clostridia bacterium | reverse complement strand
GGCGAAGACAACCTCGGATACTTCAAGAAGGACATGCAGGTAAAGAAGGCCATCGACTTCGTATATGACAACTGCAAGGCAACCAAGAAGAGAGCTTCCAAGAAGGCTGCAAAGGAAGAAACCAAGGAAGAAGCTAAGGACAAGGAAGAGAAATAATGGCACTGGTACCTTATGTAATCGAGCAGACTCCCCAGGGAGAGCGCTCCTATGATATATATTCAAGACTCCTTAAGGACAGGATCATCTTCATCGGAGAGGAAATCAATGAACACGTGGCAAGCACAGTAGTTGCACAGCTCCTTTTCCTCGAAGCAGAGGATCCCGACAAGGACATCTGTATCTACATCAACAGCCCCGGAGGATCTGTTTCCGCCGGCATGGCGATCTATGATACCATGAAATATATCAGACCCGAGATCAGCACCATAGCAATAGGCATGGCTGCCAGCATGGGCGCATTCCTTCTCTCTGCGGGAACAAAGGGCAAGCGCTATGCGCTTCCCAATGAAGAGATCATGATCCACCAGCCTCTGGGCGGAGCTCAGGGACAGGCTGAGGACATCAGGATCCACGCTGAGCACATACTCAGCATCCGCTCCAAACTCAACTCCATTTTAGCTGAGAACACGGGGCACCCTCTGGAAGAAGTGGCAAGGGACACGGACAGAGACAATTACATGTCCGCTGAAGAAGCTGTAAAGTACGGCCTTATCGACCGCGTCATTACATCCAGATAAATAAAAGTATTACAGGAAAAGACTGAACTATGAGTAAATACAACAACGATGAACTGCGCTGCAGTTTCTGCGGGAAACCCAGAAGCATGGTCAGCAAACTTATAATGGGACCGGATGTGAACATCTGTGACGAATGCGTCAAGAACTGTGTTGAGATCCTCGGGGAACTCGATACCTCAAGAGATGCACACAAGAAGACTTCAAAGAGTCCGGAACCCAAGGAAATACCTACTCCCGCTGAGATCACAAAAGCTCTCTCGGAGTATGTAATAGAGCAGGACGATGCCAAGAAGGCTCTCGCAGTAGCAGTATACAACCACTATAAGAGAATAAAGAACCTGGAAATGCAGGGCGATGTTGAGCTTGCAAAATCAAACATCGTTCTCATAGGTCCCACGGGATCCGGCAAGACTCTCCTGGCGCAGACACTGGCCAGGATCCTTGACGTACCCTTCGCCATTGCAGATGCCACTTCACTCACTGAAGCAGGCTACGTAGGCGAGGACGTAGAAAACATTCTTTTGAGACTTATCCAGGCAGCAGACTGGGATGTGGAAAGAGCTCAGAAGGGCATAATCTATGTGGATGAGATAGATAAGATCGCCAGAAAATCTGAGAATGTTTCAATTACAAGAGACGTTTCCGGTGAAGGAGTACAGCAAGCGCTCCTTAAGATCCTCGAAGGAACGATTGCAAATGTTCCCCCTCAGGGCGGACGTAAACATCCACAGCAGGAGTTTATTCCCATCGACACCCAGAACATACTCTTTATCTGCGGCGGCGCATTTGACGGCATGGATAAGATCATCAAGAGAAGGATGAATGCCAAGGTCATCGGTTTCAACTCAGAGATGGTATCTGAAGAGGATGACAGTAACATCCTTTCAAAGGTACAGCCTGAAGATCTGCTCAAGTTCGGTCTTATCCCTGAACTTATCGGAAGACTGCCTCAGGTGGTGGCTCTCGAGCCTCTTTCATCAGAAGCACTGGTCAAGATACTGAAGGAGCCCAAGAACGCTCTTATCAAGCAGTATGAGACTCTCTTCAGAATGGACGGAGTTGAACTTGAGATCACAGAGGAAGCCATAAAGGCAGTGGCTGACAAGGCCAGAGAAAGAAAAACCGGGGCAAGAGGACTCCGGTCCATTATGGAAAGCATCATGACGGATATCATGTATGAGATTCCGTCAAACAAGGATATAGCAAAAGTTGTAATAACAGAAGATACTGTTCTTAAGGGTACACCCTGCGAGATGTACCTCAAGAACGGTGAAAGATTTTCAAAATAAGGGGATAGAATGAGTGAAAGTATAATGATGCCTTGCATCCCTTTGAGAGGACTTATTGTCTACCCAAAGACAGTTTTACATTTTGACATAGGCAGAGAGAAATCCATCAAGGCTCTTGAAGCAGCCATGAGCGATGACAAGCTTCTCTTCGTTGCGCCCCAGAAGGATGAAAACGTACTCATTCCGACAGGGGATGATTTCTATCATATGGGCACTGTTGTCAAAGTAAAGCAGATGCTCAAGATTCAAGGCGACGGGGTGAGAGTCCTTGTAGACGGTCTCTACAGGGCAAAAGTGGATGAAATAACTGCAGCTGAGCCCTATTTCAAGGTTGCAGTATCCAAAGCAGAATCTGTTACTTATGATCCTCAGGACCTGGAGGTCCAGGCACTCATGAGGCTGGTTCTCTATGCCTTCGATGAATACGTTGAGCTCTCAGAACTCAAGGCTGAAGCCTATGAGCTCGTTGTGAACATTGAGGACCCGGATATTTTCTGCGACACGGTTGCCATGCAGCTCAGGATAAAGATATCCCAGAAGCAGGAGGTGCTTGAAGCTCTTGACATCAAGGAGAGACTCAAGGTCCTCAACAGGATAATAAGCGAGGAAAACGAGATCCTGAGACTTGAACTCGATATAAACGAGAAGGTCCAGGACAGCATTAAGAAAAATCAGAAGGAATATTTCCTTCATGAACAGATGAAAGTCATCCAGGATGAACTGGGATTCGGCGAGGAAGCTCAGGCCGAAGCCAGCCGCTGGATGGAGGAACTTTCAAAGATAGATCTTGAAGAAAAATATAAAGAGAAGGTGAGAAGGGAGATCTCCAAGTTCACCAAGATGGGTCCCAACTCCGCTGATGCAGCTGTCATCAGAAACTATGTTGAGACCATTATCGGACTGCCCTGGCAGAATTCTTCCAAGGTAAATTCCGACCTCAAGAAGGC
>CAMPCK010000176.1 GCA_946645735.1 uncultured Clostridia bacterium | reverse complement strand
GAGATCCAGCACTCTTAAGAATATGCTGGGAATGAACAGGATGGATGAGGAGAAAAAGAAGCTCATGACAGATTTTGCCAAAAGTATGCCTGCCTACAGTTCCTCCCAGATAACAGACCTGTCACTCCTTCTGTATAACTGTGTGCTGTCCGTCATGGTCACTTCCCGTGACTACAGCAATCTCAACCGCCAGAACGAAGAGCAGAGAACCATGAGCAGCAAAATACGCGCTGCCAAAAACGAAGCCTTCTTCAATTCCAGCTTCAATGAAGATACTGAGAATAAACTGGTTGATTATATTCTTAAGAATGACCAGGAATCCGCAGAGAAGCTCATCCGCCGCATTCTTGACGGCTTCTCCGTCATCTGTGTGGGAAATCTGGATGAGATCAAGACCATGTCCCTCTGGGCTACAGCCAATATAGTAAGGAGCCTGGCAAAGGAGCTCAGGACCAGATTCGGCGAGACCCTTGACGTGGACATAGACATTATGAACAGGATAACCGAAGCAGAATCTCTGGAGGACCTGGTGAAGGCCTTCATGTACATAACGGATTACGTAAGCGGCAGCCTGGAAGCTTCCCTCTATACGGGTTCTTCCACCCTTGTCTCCAGCAGTCTCAGATATATAAAGGAGCATTACAGAGAGAAGATCACCCTTAAGGAAATGTGTCAGGAACTTCATGTGAACCCTACGTATTTCTCTTATCTTTTCAGCAGGGAAATGGGTCAGACATTCGTGGAATGCCTGACGGAAATAAGGCTCAACAAGGCCTGCGAACTCCTTTCAGGCACAAAATTAAGCATCATGGATGTTTCCGTCATATCAGGCTTTGAGAACCAGAGCTATTTTACCAAGGTATTCCGGCTGAAAGAGGGAATGACCCCAAGACAATACCGGAATATGAATGGAAAAAATGATTAGCAGACAAAATATAAGAGGGACGGCTGACCGTCCCTCTTCTTTAATTACGAAAGTATCAAGAAATGTAACAATTAGGGTTTAAGTTTTAGATATTAAGCTTCAAGTTCTTTTGCCATAGCTTCCTTTTCAGCTTCTCTTGCTTCCAGCATTCTCTCATATTCCTCATCGGTCATCTTTTCCATGGTGAAGCCTGTGAATCCGTATATGATTGAAACTATAGGATTTACATAGTTAAGAACTGCATATTTTGCATAGGCTGCCGTAGGCTGTCCGAGGAAGCCTGTCATGGTAGCTCCGCAAACGTTCCAGGGAATGAGCGGTGAAGTAAGAGTTGCAGAGTCTTCCAGACATCTTGACAGGTTCTTGTTCTTGAGTCTTCTGTCTTCGAAGGCCTGACGATACATTCTTCCGGGAAGGATGATGGCCAGATACTGGTCTGCAGTGAGCAGGTTTACGAAGATGCAGGTGCAGATGGTGGCAAGTACAAGAAGTCCGTTGGTCTTGGCAACCTTGAGGATGGCCTCTACGATCTGTCCCAGCATACCTGTTGCTTCAAGAACTCCTGCAAAGGACATGGAGCAGAGTACGATGGATACAGTCCACAGCATGCCGTCGAAGCCACCTCCGCCGACTACGTCTGCTACAGTGTAGTCATTGGAAAGTGCAATGTCTCCCGAAACTGATTCATATCCATAGTGCATGATGGAGAAGAAATCAACAAAGTGGATCCCCTGAACAACTCCCATGCAGAAGAGTCCCATGATCACGCTGAAGAACATGGCCGGAATTGCAGGAATCTTAAGGATTACTGCTACGAGAAGAAGTACTACGGGGAGCATCAGGAGCGGGCTTACTGTGAACTCGTTCTGAATTGCGCTCTGGAGTACATCCTTCATTTCCATCTGAACATCTCCTTCAGGGGCTGCTCCTCTTCCAAGGAAGAAGAATGCAATAAGAGCAATGATATATGAAGGTGTTACGGTATAAACCATGTGACGGATGTGTTCAAAAATATTTGAACCGGACACACCGGGCGCAAGGTTTGTAGTATCAGACATAGGTGACATCTTGTCTCCGAAGTAGGATCCGGATACTACAGCTCCTGCAGTCATTGCGGGATCGATTCCCAGTCCGATGGATATACCTATCATGGCAACTCCGATGGTTCCTGCTGTTGTATAGGAGGAACCGATTACCAGGGATACGATGGAGCAGAGCAGACATGCCGTTACAAGGAAAATAGCAGGGTTAAGGATGTTTAATCCGTAATAGATCATTGAAGGAATAATTCCACCGGCTTTCCAGGTTGATACCAGCATACCTACTGTCAGCAGGATCAGGTTTGCCTGCATGGAACGGTTGATACCGGCGATCATACCCTTTTCCATATAGCTCCACTTCCATCCATTGATTGCGCCTACGATGCTGACCAGTGCAGCAGACAGGATCAGAGGCATGTGTGCCTCACCATAGGATTTGAAAATGGAGTACATGATAGAGCCCAGTGTGAATACTACGCAGATAAGTATCTGCCACATTGGAACTTTTTTACCCATAACTTGTTTTGTACGGGATAACTCCTGTACGTCTCCTTTCTCAAATAAAACGAATAATAACGAGTGATGAAAATTACTTTCGCAATATATTTTTTCAGACTATTGCCTGAAATAAACCTGATTTATGCCTCATCATATTTTCTGATGAGATCCCTTGCGGTCTCCTCTGATAAGCCTGCATCAGCACAGACTTCTATGAAGGCCTCATCGAGAGCTGCTCTCTGTTCTTCCGTCATGGGGCAGATAACCTTGTCCCTGAGATCGTCGACATAGGCCCTCGCCTTGTCCATGATGTCAGGTGACCCTTCCTTTTCCCAGGTTGCCCTGTCCTCATAGTTTAAGGTTATATTGCTGTAGTTCTGCTCTTTTCTGTAATTCTTAAGAGTATGTTTCTTGCCCATGAAGGATCCGGCAGGTCCTACCTCCATGAGAAGATCTCCTGCAAGGGATGCTTCGTCGAATCTCATGCCGTTCTCAAGGAACTTCAGGGTTCCTATAAAGTCATTGTCGATGACCAT
>CAMPCK010000175.1 GCA_946645735.1 uncultured Clostridia bacterium | reverse complement strand
TTAAATTTCGTCCTTTACCATTTAGTCATATCGATGGTGATGGGCGTTACAGATGTTTTTCTCAAAAAATGCAGTGCGTGTATGTCGCTTCCCTCTCTTGCATCCTTATCGCCGAATTCGGAATCGAAGCGGATCCTGTAGGGCTTGCTCCAGTCTCTTTCGGGAACGGGCTGTGCCTTGTAGTAGGGATGGGTCTCAAGGAAGGTGAAGACATAATCCTCCGCTCCTACCCTCTCTTCAGGAACATTGACGTTCAGGAAGTCTGCGTTTCTGGGCATACCTTTCTCAAGTATATATCTCACCCAGTATTCCGTGGCAAGCTCTGCGCTTGTGAAGTCCAGATCCGAAAAATCCGGTTCCCTGAGATCGTAATCAAGTATCTCAAGGGACATGGCAAGAGCGGGAACTCCCATATCCACGGACTCAAGGGCTGCTCCTATGGTCCCGCTGGATGTGATAGAGGAGCCGCAGTTGGCTCCTGTGTTGATTCCGCTTATGGTGATATCGGGCTTTCTGCCTTTTATTTTAGGACATATCTCCGCCACCCCATAGGCTGCAGCATATCCGGGAGATCCATGGACAGCATAGGCTTCGACAGGCTCGTCAAGCCCTATATCGATACTTACGATATCGATGACTCCCAGGTCTTCTCTATGGGGATATGCCCTTCCCATGGCTGTCTGCTGGACATTAGGCGCTGCAATGACCACGTCGCCCACCTTAAGGGCGCCTCTTGCGGCCGCAGCAAGTCCAGGAGAATTTATCCCATCATCGTTTGTTACAAGTATGAGCGGTCTTTGTGACATAAGCTTTGCACTCACTCCTTAAAATGGATTTATTAAAACTCCTCGTAATCGTCGTTAACGTCGACTTCTACGTCTTCTGCATTATCCCAGCAGCAGGGGAAACACTTCTTGTGCCATTCAGGCGGTTCAGGCATTTCTTCTCCTGTAAGGGCTGCAACTATAACTCTTCTGTGGATAACAAGAAGGGCTGTGCAGGCTGCTCCTGTTAAGACAATGGCTGCTTTAGCAAAGTTATTCATTTCGGGTCCTCCTGATTAGTTGAATTATATGAATATTATACTACAAAAAGGTATCTTGATACAATTGGACGCGGGAACAGTTTCATCATTCCCTGGACCAGGCAATGCAGTAAGCCTGGGTCCTGGCGGCGAACTTGGAAGTCTTAAGAAGGTCTCTTACCTCTTCCTTCGTATACCAGCCTGCTTCGATCTCTTCTTCAAAGGATGTGCTCTCCTTGAACTCTCCTGCTGCGACACCTATGAAGCATACCGTAAGTTCATTGGAAAAGCCGATGGCACTGTAGCCTCCATCGATCCTGTCCTGAATCTCCTTAAGTTCAAGGCCTGTCTCTTCCCTGAGTTCCCTGGCTGCAGCTGTTTCAGGTGTCTCGCCCGGGTCGATGAGCCCTGCCGGGAAGTTATATATCCACTCTCCTATGGACATTCTGAACTCCCTGTTAAGAAGGATCTTCTCCCCGGTCTCATCCTCCATGATAAGTACAACAGAATCCGGATCGGTCTTTCTGAGCTGCGATATATCCTTAATATCCTTATCCCTGCTTATGATCTCATAGACCTTTTCTTCTCCGTTATTGAGAAGATAGGTGATGTCATAGCGGGTAATAAATTTCCCTTCTGCTTTCTTTTCAATCTTTGTTACTTTCATATGCTACCTCTAGCCTGTATATGCGTCATCCGCTGTATTTCTGAAGCACTTGGTGTCCAGCACCGTTATCTTGCATTCGTGTCTCATAATCTTTTCCTCTGTTTTTTCAGAACTATTCTCCGAGTCCTGCCATTTCAGCGCAGAAGCTCTCAAACTCCGCCAGTCTGTCCCAGGAAGCGAACTCGAACTCCAGCTGTTTCTTGGGATTCTTCTGGAAATATATGTACGTCCAGGGACCTCTGTCGCCGCTTACGGCATTATCTTTCTTCGGGCCATAGCGTCCCTCTTCAATGAATGAAGAGAAGGTTTTCCACTGCTTCTCATCGAGCCTGATGGTTCCCTGTGCGACGATGTCCTCTTCAGTGGTGGGACCGTAGTCATTGGGTCTCTCCCTCTTCTCATAGTAGAAGTACGGGACCTTGTCCTCGATATAGAAGAGGTACCTGAGATAATCAGCATTATAGTTGATGTTTTCGTAGGTATGATAGAACTCGTAAATGCCGTCTGCAGTCGAATTTCCGCTGACAGTGAAATCTGTCTGGTCTGTATTATCCGTCATTTCTGTCTCTCCTCCGCAGCTCATGAGGCTCCATGATACGAGAGCTATGAGCATTATGGCTATGGTGTATTTAAGCTTCCTGATCTTCATGGGTCACCTCCTTAGCGGTCTGTCCAGTGATCCTTACGCTGATATATAGTTTCCAGTATCGGCTTTGATAACTTCTATCTGAGGCTGTATATTCTCTTCCAGCACCTTTACGTGACTGATTATACCGATCATACCGCTGTTCTTACGTACGATTTCCAGGATCTCGATGGCGTCCTTTATAGAACTGTCATCAAGGGTACCGAAACCTTCATCAATAAAGAGGGCTTCGATCTTGACTCCTGACTTCTGGGCAACGGTTGACATACCTATGGACAGAGCAAGTGACACCAGGAACTTTTCTCCTCCGGAAAGCATTCTTACACTGCGTCCTTCCTTTTCAACGCTGCGGTTATCATGCACTTTCAGTTCAAGGCCGCGCTTGTTTCCCTCTCCTTTATCATCGGTTCTGAACAGATGGTAACGTCCGCCATGGACTATATTGAGCATGCGGTTAGCTTCGTTTATAACCTGGTCGAAGAGAATGGCAAGGACATAGCGCTGCAGTCCAACACTTGAGTCGCCTCTCAGTTTTTTTGCAAAAGCAAAGTCGCTTTCAGCCTGATGTATCTCAGCTCTGTAATGTTTGTCCTTTACTGAAAGATCGCTGTATTTTTTGCCCAGTCGATCGATCTCTCCATCTATCCTGGTGATGTCAGCAGTATATTTATCTTTTTCTG
>CAMPCK010000174.1 GCA_946645735.1 uncultured Clostridia bacterium | reverse complement strand
TCGTTCCCTGGGACAACATGATATTCACATATGACAAAGACGGCAGCATCGACAGTGAATATATCGAAGCAATTGTAAGAACCGTGCTGCTGGTCTGATACTACAGGAGAAAAAAATGGACGACTTAAGGACCATTGCATCCAAGTTAATAACCGCAAAAAACATTCTTCTCTACCCCCACGTGGGTATTGACGGGGACGCTGTAGGCTCATGCGCGGCAATCGCCAGGGCCCTCAGAACCATGGGAAAGAATGCTTTTGCGCTTTATGAAGAGGACATTCCGCATAACCTTGACTTTATGGTAAGGGATGAAGAGGGGGTTCCATATTTCACAAACGATCCTGATATCATCCCCGATGATGAACTGGACGTGTCCATGGCTGTGGACTGCGGCGGTTTTGACCGCTTCAAGCCCTACGGCGACAAGTTCAGGGCTGCCAAGGTGACCCTCTGCGTGGATCATCACGGAACGTCCATCATAACTGAAGATGACGGGACTGCTCACGGCATTGCTGACTTTTCGGTAATCGACCCCGATGCAGCGGCCTGCGGAGTTCTGGTCTTCGACCTTCTCAAAGAAATGCAGGCCATGACGGAGACAAAGCTCATCCCCGATAAGTTCACGGGGGAGGCGCTTTTTGCAGCCATCACCACGGACACGGGAAACTTCCAGTACTCCAACACCAACAGAAAATGCCATGAGGTCATGGCTGAAATTTACGACTGGGGAATCGATGCCAACAAGGTATCTGTGGAGATCTACGAGAACGAGAGGATCCAGGAAGTTCAGATCAGAAACCGCGCCATGGATAACATGACCATGCTTTCCGGAGGAAAGGGTGCGGTAACCTTTGTCACAAAGGAAGACCTGGACGAAATCGGCGTGAAAGCCGGCGAGACGGACTCCGTTGTCAAGGTCATGCGCGCCATAGGAGGCGTTGAGATCGTGGCCTTCCTTAAGGAAAAGGAAAGAAACGTCATCCGCGTTTCCTTCCGCTCCAAGCATTCAGCCGACGTTGCAGCCATAGCCTCAAAATACAAGGGAGGCGGCCACAAAAAAGCTGCGGGCTGCACCTTATACATGCCCATAGATGAGGCAGTAAAAATCATCAGTTCTGAAGTGGAGGATGCCCTTAAGGAACTATGAAAGACGGAATAATCAATATCTACAAACCGGGCGGCATGACCTCAAATGACGTGATTTACAAGGTAAGGGCCGCTCTTGGAATAAAGAAACTGGGTCACACGGGAACCCTGGATCCCATGGCGGAAGGCGTGCTTCCCATCCTCATAAACAGAGGAACGAGAATCGCCGAATATCTGGACTGGGATCTCAAGACCTACGAGACCGTGATCGAGCTGGGCACCAGAACCGACAGCTTGGACATAACGGGAACTGTGGAGGAAAAAACTGACACAGCAGGTATCACTGAAGAAGATGTAATCGGCGCCTTCAGGGAGCTTTTTTCAAGGGAAGATAAGAGCAGCGAAGGAAACCCGGTATTCTCCGGGATCCTGGATCAGATCCCTCCCATGACATCGGCCGTCCGTATCAACGGAAGAAGGCTCTATGAATATGTACATAACGGAGAGGAGATCCCTGAAGAGATCAGGGAAAAGATAAGGCCCAGAAGAGTCTGGATCCAGGAAGTGAAAATCAACCGTATCGATCTTCCCGAGATAAACTTCACGGTGACCTGCTCCAAGGGAACCTACATCAGGTCCATTTCAAGAGACCTGGGAGAGATCCTTGGCTGCGGAGCAGTCATGAAGGCCCTCAAAAGAACAGCATCAGGCGCATTCAACCTCGATAATGCCGTGAGCATAGAAGAGATCACAGCTATAGCTGTCAGGGCCGGACGAGTGTCCTTTACGGACGAAGAGAAGACTAAGGTCAAGAGGAATATTCCCTTCGGAGAGGTCATCCCCAAGGACCTTGAAAAGTTCATCCTGGGATGCGACTTTCCACTTGAACACTTCGGATCAGCCATGGTAAGCCCTGAGGATGCCAGAAGATTCCTGGACGGCTGGCACTTAAGCTACAGGGAGGCTAAGGTCATCCAGGAGCCCAATAAGCCCGCCTGGATCAGCGAGCTGGGAAGAGACGCTGAGGAGTATGACAGGAACGAAAGGTCCATAAACCTGGGGTCCCACGCAGGCCTCAAACTTCACCCTGAATACATGGATTCCTACAGGATCTACGAGATGCGTCCCGACGGAAGCATGGAATTCTCTGGAATCGCCCGCCACAGCACCAAGTATCACAAGTTGGTACCGGACAAGGTATTCAAAAGAATATAGAAACGAAAGGAAGACAATCAGGAAATGATCGTTTTCAAAAAACTTGAAGAAATAAATAATATCCCCAAGACTTCAATTGCCCTGGGAAATTTTGACGGGGTCCATCTGGGACATCAGGAGCTCATTAAGCGCGCTGTCCAGAATGCCCGCAAGAAGACCTCCCAGGGAACGCCGGAGAAGTCTGCGGTCTTTACATTTTCCAACCACCCCAAGAATCTCATTCCCGGGGCAAAGGAAGTAAAGAACATCATATATAACGAAGAAAAAGAGAAACTTATCGAGTCTCTTGGCGTGGACTACTATTTTGATATTGAGTTCACGGAAGAGATTATGACCATGGAGCCCGAGCGCTACGTGAAGGAGCTTCTGGTGGATAAGTTCAATGCAAAAGATGTATTTTGCGGTTTTAATTACAGGTATGGATATAAGGCAGGAGGAGACGGGGAGCTTCTCAAAGTTCTCGGCGAAAAATACGGCTTCTCCTTAAACCAGATACCTCCTGTAATGGTAGATGGAGAAGTGGTTTCCAGCACCCTGATCCGCCAGCTCATCAAGGCCGGCGACATGGATGAGTGCGACAGATATCTCGGAAGAAACTACTCCATCGGAGGAGAGGTCGTAGTAGGAAACCGCCTTGGGAAATCCATCGGCTTCCCCACGTCAAACATCATGATCGACGAGACCATGGTGACCCCTCCCAACGGCGTATATATCACCA
>CAMPCK010000173.1 GCA_946645735.1 uncultured Clostridia bacterium | reverse complement strand
GACGTAAGAGGTATCTGCGTTGACGGAGGATCATCCTTCTTCTCAAGAAAGGATATCGACAAGCTCACAGACATGACCAAGCATTACGGTGCAAAGGGCCTTGTATGGATAAGAATGAACGAGGGCGAGATCGGATCATCCGTGAACAAGTTCTTCTCACAGGAAGAACTTCAGGAGATCGCAAAGGTATTCGATGCGAAGACAGGCGACCTCATCTTCATCGTTTCAGACAGAGCAAAAGTCACCTACGATTCCCTCGGCTTCCTCAGAAGGGAATGCGCGAGACGTATGGGACTCCTTAATGATAAGGAATACAAGCTTCTCTGGGTCGTTGATTTCCCCATGTTCGAAGAGGACGAGGAAGACGGTGGACTGAAAGCTATGCATCATCCGTTTACCTGTCCCAAGCTGGATCAGCTGGATCTTCTCGATACCGATCCTCTTAAGGTCAAGGCAGACGCATACGATATCGTTCTTAACGGAGTTGAGCTCGGCGGAGGCTCTGTAAGAATTCATGATAAGAACCTTCAGGCAAAGATGTTTGAGGTACTCGGACTCACACCTGAAGAGTGCGACGAGAAATTCGGCTTCCTGATCGAAGCTTTCAAATACGGAGCACCTCCTCATGCAGGACTTGCATACGGACTTGACAGATTCGTAATGCTGCTCTTGGGAGAGCCTTCCATCAGGGAAGTCATAGCATTCCCTAAGAACCAGAACGCGCAGTGTCTTGTATGCGGAGCTCCCGCATCCGTAGAGGACGTACAGCTGGAAGAATTAGGTATCGGAGTAAAATAATGGCTGTTATCGGAGTTTTGGGCGGATCCTTTGATCCTATTCATCTGGGTCATAAAGCCCTCGGTATGGCTGCGGTGGAAGAAGTGGCACTCGATACGCTTATCGTTATGCCTGCTCATATCCAGCCATTCAAACAGAATAAAAAAGTTGCTCAGGACGAACACAGGCTCAATATGGCAGAGCTTGCATTCAAGGACTGCCCTCAGGCGATAGTATCCGACTATGAGATCAGAAAAGGGGATATTTCCTATTCCTATGAGACCATGTCTCATCTGAGGACGGAATATCCCCATGACGAGCTCTTTTTCATCGTGGGAGCGGATTCCTTTATAAACGTGGACAAGTGGTATAAAGGTGAGGATCTTCTTACGGAATTCGGTTTCATTGTAAGTTCAAGACCCGGATATCCCGAGAAGGAACTGGAGTCCAAGATGAAGTTTTACAAAATGGACTATGATACCAAGATCATCCGCCTTTTGACTAAAATGCCGGAGATCAGTTCGACAGAGATCAGAGAAACGGCCATGGCAGGGGAGTCTATCAGACATCTGGTTCCTCCTCTTGTCGAAAAGTACATTCAGATAAACGGTCTATATGATGATGTTTTAAGGAATCCGAGATGGAATTTGGACCGTTATTAGAAAGACTTTACAGTTCCGTTATGACTGAACTGAGCGATAAGAGAAGGATCCATACTCTGGGAGTAAAAGATACTGCCATAGCCCTGGCAAAAAAATACGGAGCAGATCCGTTGAAAGCAGAGATCGCCGCTTTGGCGCACGATCTGTACAGAGGGCTCAGAGGAGAAGATCTCAATAAGACCGTGAGAGATCTAGGACTCGACGAAAAGTATCTTGATGATCCAAACCTTGCGCACAGCAAGATCGCGTCGATCATGCTTCGTGAAAAATACGGAGTGGAAGACAGCGACATACTGAATGCCGTATCATTCCATACAACGGGAAGAAGGAATATGAGCACGCTTGAAAAAGTCGTATTCCTTGCGGACGCTATCGAGCCCGGCAGAAACTATCCCGGGGTGGAAGACATAAGAAAAGCGGCAGAGAAGGGGCTTGACGAGGGATGCCTTTGCTCTATGCTCGGCACCATCAGACATGTTCAGGAACAAGGTGCATACCTTGATAAAGATACGATAGAAGCAGCAGAATTTTTGAAGGAGAACAAATGACAAACAAAGAATACGCTGATTTTGCGGCACAATTATTATCATCCAAAAAAGCTACAGATATCATGATAATCGATATCGCTGAGAAGTCAGGATTTGCTGACTACTTCATCATCGCCACGGGAAACACCGACAGACAGGTGAACAGCATGGCAGATGACGTAGAGGACGCTCTCGCTGAGAAGGACTTACTGGTAAAGTCCATTGAAGGCAAGAATGTTTCAGGCTGGATCCTCATGGATTTCGGCGATATCATCGTAAATCTTTTCACACCTGAAATGAGAGACAAATACAACATCGAAAAGATCTGGGCAGACTGTCCGGTAGAGCATATAGGAGACTAAAGCACAATGGAAGAAAGATACAACTTTAAGGAAATCGAGAAAAAATGGCAGAAAGTCTGGGAAGAAAGAGAGACCTTCAAGGTAACTGAGGATCCTTCAAAGGAGAAGTTCTATTGCCTTGAGATGTTCCCTTATCCTTCCGGAAAGCTTCACATGGGACACGTCAGGAACTATTCCATCGGCGACGTTGTAGCCAGATTCAAAAAGATGGACGGATATAACGTTCTTCATCCCATGGGATTTGACTCATTCGGACTCCCTGCAGAGAATGCGGCCATACAGCATGGCATCCATCCCTCAACATGGACCTGGGACAACATCCACGAGATGGAAAAACAGCTCAGAGAGCTGGGACTTTCCTATGACTGGGACAGAGAATGCTGCACATGTTCAGAGGAATACTACCGCTGGATGCAGTGGATCTTCATCCAGTTCTACAAGAGGGGACTGGCTTATAAGAAGGAGAACCCGGTAAACTGGTGTCCTTCATGTCAGACTGTACTTGCAAACGAGCAGGTAGTTGACGGCGTATGTGAAAGATGCAAGACACCTGTCACCAAGAAGAACCTCAGCCAGTGGTACTTCAAGATCACTGACTATGCTGACAGACTTCTTGAGAATCTCGATAACGGTAAGCTGGACGGCTGGCCGCAGAAGGTAAGACTCATGCAGAAGAACTGGATCGGAAGATCCTACGGCTGCGAAG
>CAMPCK010000172.1 GCA_946645735.1 uncultured Clostridia bacterium | reverse complement strand
TATCACGTTACCTATTGTAACATTTAATTAACTTATTTCAACGGTAAAATCAATATTTCCGCCGTTTTCTGTAATAGCTTATTCCAAAACACCCTGCTGCTATGATAACGGATACCACACCGACTCCTTCAAGAGTCCCTACAGCTGCCACATAATCCGGATTCTCTGCTGTCTGAGGTGCTGCTGTCGGTGTACCTTCATCGGCGATGGTCTCTCCGCCTCCCTCAGAGGCATCGACACTCTGGTCCCCCGGATCAGCGGGCTGTGATACCGTGGGGGGATTTCCCGTGTTCACATCGGGAATATCAGGAGTTTTTCCCGCATTGATTCCAATGATTCCTATGGCAATGACAATACACGCCGCAAGAGTGCTCACATATTTAATTGTTTTTTTCCTCCAGGCGCTTTCCCTTATTTCCGCCTTTTGGGCCGCTTCGTACTTGGCGAAAACGCTGTCAGTGAATTCTCTGCTGCTCTTCATTATATTAAATCTGCCTCCCCTCCGGATCTCATCTCAATGATCCTGGCAAGGGATTTTTTGCCTCTGTAAATGAGGTTTTCAATCTGCTTATTTTTCTTTCCCATTACCTTGCCTGCTTCATCATAGGACATATCTTCAAAGTATACCAGAGTCAGGGCTTCGCGGTACTCCCGTTTGATTTCTGCCATGGCGGACCTGAGTTCCTCCGCTTCTTCCTTTTTGAGAAGTCTCAGAGCCGGGTCGCTGTCCTCAGCCATCTGCTTGAAACGCTCCTCCTCCATGGACTCCCTTTCAAGGAAGGCCAGGTCGTCTTCCGATGTGCCGGTTTCCCTGTCGCTCAGAAGCAGCATGCGGCTGTTCTTTCTGATATAGTCCACCGCCTTGTTTCGTCCGATGGCATAGAGGTAGGTCTTCTCTGATGATGCCGCACGGAAACGGTCCGGGTGAAGCAGAAGCTCGACAAAAACATCCTCAGCCAGGTCCTCCGCCATATGGGCGTCCCTGACATATCTGAAGATGAAATGGATGAGCCCTTCGCGGTACTCCTCTACCAGTTCTTCAATTTTTTCTCTGGATATACCCTGCATAGTCATAATACGGCAAGGTCTCATAAGGTTTGTCGCTGAACGACATGAAACCCCTCACCGCTTCGTCCTCTCTGTGCTGTAAATGTGTCCTTTATATCTTCCTAATCTACTAGATATTGTTGTTTTTTGTCTTTTCTTCCGTTACTCTGTCAAGGTACTGGACCCACTTGACGCTGGCCCTCCTGTCAGGCACGGGATGTATATAGTAGAGGACCCGCTTGGAATAGATGGAAACATGGTCCCCCACGCTTGCAGGAAAAGCGCTTACTATGGAAGTCTTTTCCGTGAACTCCAGAGGCTTGCCCAGGACTTCTCCTGAGAAGCTTATGCTGTCCCTGTCGACTCTGAAGCGCCCGTGACCAGCATCCTTTATTAAGAAGCCGTCCTCTCCGGGAGTCGATACTGTAACCTCGCTGTCCACAGGCTCATCCAGGTCTATCTGCTCTCCCTGCCAGTCGAACCAGGCATTTATATGATCAAAGACAGGGCCGTGAAGCACGTACTTCTCATCAAGAGTCCAGCTGGTTCCGCAGCTTTCACACCAGAGCCTGTCTCCTTCTGTTCTGGTTTTGAATTCGGCATTGCATACGGGGCATTTGTAAAGAATTCCGTCAAGGCCCTCAGCCGGAGCCTTGGACTTATATGCAACGTCGGTGAAAAGCTTGTCCTCATCGTGGACAAGGGCCTTTGCCAGGCCTGCCTTTATCTCATCTATCGAGAGATCCTTTATATCTTCCTTGCTGAAGAGCTTGCCTCCGTGAACCAGGACCTTACCCTTCCTGAACTTCAGTCCTCCCCACTTGGGGCATGACTTATATGCTCCGTCCTGGGTAAGCCAGTAAACGTCGATTCCGAGTTTCTTAACAAGTTCTGCCGTACCTTCAGTAACCTGCACCGAATGTCCCGAGCAGGTCAGCCTTCCCTCCGGGTAGATCACGATGATCTTACCTGCATCCCTTGCACGCATGATGTTTATAATGGTGCTCACGTCTGCGCAGAACATCTTCTTGGTAATGGCATGACTCACCTTTATGAAGAAATTGGTGATCTTGTTTGTGGTGAAGTGATGGCTTCCCACGAAGGCCGGGATGTTTGGCCAGAGGGCTACTCCCGCAAAGATGAAGTCCAGGTTGGACGTGTGGGGACATACCACAAGAGCCGGTCCGCCGTGATCTATGAGCTCCTGAAAGCCCGATCTGTCATACTTCGTGTTCAGTCTGAACTTAAGAAGCGGCCTTCCCACAAGGTTTGCCAGGATCCAGTAGATGAACCTGTTGGCTCCCACATATTGTTTTTTTGAAGACCTGGAGTCTTTTTTCCTGTTTTCAGTATCTGACATTTCTGTCTCCTGCTTTATTCCCGGATATGGCCCTTCTTGATTTATGAAAAATATCTTCAGTCACAGTTCACCTTTTGGAACTCGGGTTTTTTGTTTGCGTCGATCCTTGCCTGTTCAAGAGGCGTTCTCTCGAGTTCTGTTCTGAGACGCACAAGCCTTCTTGTCAGCTTGTTAACGTCATATATCCTCTGAGTGACCGTATAGGTATTCTCTTCCTTGAACATGAAGACTGATTTGATGGTATGCTCCAGTTCTTCGAAGAGGCCGTTGACGGCGCTCATGAAATCTTCTCTCAGATCGCGCTTTCCTTCATCATCCACCTTGCCTCCCCTGTAGAAGTCAACGGAGGTGATGTCGTAGTAGTAATCGATTCTGAAAAGTCTTGACACCTCGTCCGACAGTCGGTTCTTGATGTCGTTCAGTTTAGCCTCCAGCATTCTGGGGTTGGATCTGAAGTTCTCGCAGTAGCTCTCGGCATCTTCACGAAGCTCGGAGAAGGTTTTTTCCAGCTCATCAAAGGTGAATTCAAACTGCTTCTGAGTCATCTGAAGAGTGGTCCTGTAAAGCATGATCTGGCTTAAGGCTGATGCTCCGATATCCTTCATCTTGAGCACAGCAGACTTCTCCACGATCTCTCTCATCCT
>CAMPCK010000171.1 GCA_946645735.1 uncultured Clostridia bacterium | reverse complement strand
CCATGAACACATGGACGATGATAGCGATGATCATTACGAACATAAGGAAAGAAGTTCCGCATCTCGGGTGGAGTCTGTAGAAGCCCTGAGCGTTTTCAGGGGTGAGCTCCATACCGTTTTCGAAGCAGTGGATGGTCTTATGCTCAGCTCCGTGATACTGGAAAACCGTATTAATATCATCCAGCTTCGGGATTATGGCGATATATCCTATAAATATAGCAATTCTTACCAGTCCCTCGATAAGGTTCAGAATGATAACGTTCTCGGTGATTTTTTTGAAGATGCCGACTACGGCTGTGGGAAGGAGCATGAATATGCCGATGCTCAGGACAAGGGCAAGAACAACTGATGTCCAGAGAAGGATGTTCCAGGCCTTGTCCTTTCCCACCTTCTTTTCGATCCACTCATCAAACTTGTCCTGCTCATATTCCTCGGGCATGTACTGCTCAAGAATATCAGCGGAATACATGAGTACCTTGGTTCCGAATACCAGGGAGGATACGAAGGCCACAACGCCTCTTATGAGAGGGATCTTGGCCCAGGATCCCAGCTGGGGAGCGGGCTGTGTCTTCATGTATATCCTTCCGTCGGGAAGGCGGATTCCGATGGCGGTACGCTTGGGTCCGCGCATCATGATTCCTTCCATTATTGCCTGGCCGCCGATGGATGTGGGGCAGGCATCTTTAAGAAATATCTTATTGAAATCCATCAGTCAATGAATACCTTTCTGATAATATCGATGAAATCTTTGTTGTTTCTGGTGTGGGCCAGATTATCTATGATCTCCTCAGTTACCTGGTGTTCAGGCTTGGAGGAAAGGGCTCTTCTCATGGCCCATACGGCTTCCAGCTCTTCCTGGCTCATGAGGAGGTCTTCTCTTCTTGTTCCTGACTTGTTGAGGTTTACTGCAGGGAAAATTCTGAGTTCGCTGAGCTTCCTGTCAAGATGAAGCTCCATGTTTCCGGTTCCCTTGAATTCCTCATAGATCACGTCATCCATGCGGGAGCCGGTCTCTACAAGAGCCGTGGCAAGGATAGTGATGGAACCGCCCTCTTCCATGTTTCTGGCCGCACCGAAGAACTTCTTGGGCTTATGAAGGGCTCCTGGATCAAGGCCTCCCGAAAGGGTGCGTCCTGAGTTTGGAACCACCATGTTATATGCTCTTGCAAGACGGGTTATGCTGTCTAATAATATTACCACATCTTTCTTGTGTTCAACCAGACGTTTTGCGCGTTCCAGGACCATTTCAGCCACCTGAACGTGGTGTTCGGGAAGCTCGTCAAAGGTGGAATAGATTACTTCACCTGAGCTTAAGCTTCTTTTCATATCCGTAACTTCCTCAGGGCGCTCATCCACGAGAAGTACGATGAGCTCTGTATCGGGATAGTTGGTCTCAATGGCGTGGGCTATCTTCTTAAGAAGCACGGTTTTTCCGGCCTTGGGAGGAGCAACGATAAGGCCTCGCTGTCCCTTTCCGATAGGTGCGATCATATCGATCAAGCGCGTTGAAAGCTCCGTTCCCGTGGTTTCGAGTTTCAGCCTTTCATCGGGGAATACGGGCGTCAGATCGTCAAATTTGGGCCTTCTGATGGCTGCTCCGGGAGGATCTCCGTTAACGGTGTTCACGTAGAGAAGCGCTCCGAATCTCTCCCCTTCATGAGGGAGGCGGGTCACACAGTTTATCTTGTCACCGGTCTTAAGGTTGAATCTTCTGATCTGCACAGGAGATACATAGATATCCTTGTCAGATGTAAGGAAATTATCGAATCTCAAAAATCCGAAGCTGTTGTCCTCCTGGATGTCGAGGATGCCTTCCACTACAGGGCGCTCATCCTTGGGCTCCACCTTTTCGATTTTCACGTCAGAGTTCTCCTGAGAAACTTCTGCCTCAGACGCCTTGAGTGCTTCCTCAGGGATCTCTTCCTTAATATCTTTTTTTGCTATAACTCTATCCGCCATTATTTTTCTCCGTTATTTGCTTTGTTATGGATGGCTCTCATGAGAAGTGCAACTCCCCAGCTCATGAGGATCAGCACTCCGAATATGGCAAGGCCTGCAGGCCATCCCCAGGAGAGAAAGCCGTACCAGTCGTTGGTATCCGGCCACTCGCCTATTCCGTTTATGAGGTTATTACCTATATACCAGGCTCCGTAAAGAAGCATGGGAATCACAGACACGAAACTCTCCCTGAAAGGGATCAGCTCCCTTCCTCCCAGTATGAAGGATGCCATGGACATGAGAGGGATCAGCAGGTGAAACCACAGGTTTGCCCCGCTGTAGAGTCCCGGCACTTTGAACACCGGCCAGAGAAACAGCAGCACCACAAGAAGCGTCAGCGCCACAGCCGATGCTCCCGCGTATTTAAGTCTGGTTACCCAGCCGGGAAATTCAGTTTTAAGTTTGATCGTCCTTATGGTGTATACAACATTCAGAATCGAGGCCGCCCCCATGAGCAGATTCGAAAGAACCGTAAAATACTTAAGATTTCTGAAACCGCCTGCGGATATGGTGCCGTTATCTCCCAGCTGGAAAATCATGCACACCCAGGCGTAAAAGACCATAACAGCGATGATGATGTCCAAAGCAAATGATAACTTCTGTCTTGATGTCTTCATATACCTGTTCTCATTAGAAATAGATCGTACCTTGATATTACTACAAAGGCACGGTTTTGGCAAGAGGGCGCGGTTTATGTGTGGTTCGTGTGGTCGGCAGGTTTTTTTGCGGCGGAATCTGTTATGATTCATATACGCAGCGCAGTTCAGGCGGCTTTATATATGAATTCTTTTGCGGTCATTCATATATGCGGGCAATATTTTTCCAATATATATGAATTAGACAGAAAGGGATGCTTTTTTCTCTCCGCACACGAAAAAAAGAAAAATGGCGGGCCATTGGCCCGCCGTCAGCTATTCAGTATCAAATTATTTCTGATAGTTGTAGAATCCTTCGCCTGACTTACGTCCAAGCTTGCCTGCTCTTACCATCTTTCTAAGAAGTGTATGAGCTCTGTACTTAGGATCGCCGAATTCCTTATAGAGAACGTCCATGATAGCTAAGC
>CAMPCK010000170.1 GCA_946645735.1 uncultured Clostridia bacterium | reverse complement strand
GATGATTGCCTGAGTCGTGTCTCTGAGCTTATCGAGAAATTCCTTTGCGCCGTCGAGAGGATCTATTTTGGCAATGGTGTCCTGGATCTCTTTGAGTCCGAGCCCGTGCTGCCTTAAAAGATCTATCCTGTAGTTCATGAGTTTATCATAATCAGGTTCATCTCTTGTGGTTCTTTTGAATTCGGGGATACCCGTTTCCTCTGCGAAAGCGATCCAGATCTCCGGTACGAGTACGCCTTCCATGTCTAAACATACGATGTTCATTTTTTTCTTTCCCTTCTAAATAATCTAAGCAGTTTTCTTTTGGTTTCGGGAACTCCGTTTTCTTCATTGAAAAGAAGAAGACGGATAGCATAGCATACGCCCTCCTCCTCATTGGTAAGAGTGATGTAGTCTGCAATTTCTTTTACTTCAGGCAGTGCATTTCCCATGGCAACGCCGAAGCCTGACTCTCTTATCATGGCCATGTCGTTGGGGCTGTCGCCGAAACTGATGACCCTTTCGAGAGGGATTCCTGATATTTTGGAGAATTCGTCAAGGGCGTGGGCCTTTGAAGTGTTCTCCCCTCCTATTTCCAGATTATAGGAGGTTGAAGAGGTGACGGTGAAGCCTATTTTCTCATTTTCGAGAAGCTCCTTCCATACCCTCATTTTGTCTTCCTGTTCATCAAAAACGAGATTGATGTTTTCAATGGTATCTTCGTGATCTTCCCAGAGTTTCCAAATATCGTCCACGGGGCGTCTGGTCCTGAGGACATATCTGGCTCCTTCGATAACACCGACCCCTGCCCTGCACTTTTCGTACCTTTCGGAGTCTGTGTAGGCTATTCCTTCTGAGAAGACTTCTATATGGTAGCCTGATTTTTTTGCATAATCCCTGCACCATCTTGATGCTTCTTCTGAAAGATAATCAGAATAGATAAACTCTTTGGAGCTGAGATCGATGATATGAGCCCCGTTGGAGCTTATAACGTATCTCAGACCTTCCACATCATATAAGCTGTCAGGAAGGGCTACAAAGGGCCTTCCCGTGGCTATTACTACCTGATACCCTCTTCTGATGGCTTCCTCAAGACATTCCCTGGTCCTTCTGGTGAGACCGGCCTTTGTAAGGGTCGTCCTGTCCAGGTCAAGAGCAATGAGGCCTATGTTTTTCAATATCTTCTGTTTTTCTTCTGATATTGTCATTTTATAGTCTGATAAACCAGATTGAGCATTCTTAATACAAAGAAATTGCGGTTCCAGAAACGTCCGTTGTTTCTGTGCCATACACGCTCAACGCGGGTCTCTCCTTTATAACAGATTCCTATATATGCAAGGCCTGCGGGTCTTGCTTCGTCGATATCATCGGGTCCTGCGACACCGGTGATGGCAATGCAGAGATCTGATCCGGTCTTTTTGTGAAGGCCGTCTGCCATTTCGAAGGCGACTTCCTCAGATTCTGCAGTATGCTTTTCAAGAGTGCTGTGTGATACTCCCAGTTCTTCTTCCTTGGCTCTCCAGGTGTAGGTTACCAGTCCCCTGTCAAAGACCTTTGAGATCCCGGGAACGTCTGTGAGAGCCTTGGCAAAACCGCCTCCAGTGCAGCTTTCTGCGCAGGATATGGTGATGTTTTTTTCTATAAGGAGCTTTCCGACTACGTCGAGAAGGTCCTCATCATCATAGCTGTAGATATATTCACCGATAAGCCCATTGACCTTGCCTATCATTTCATCGCAGGCTGCTTTGGCTTCTTCGTAGGTGGGACGCTTTGAGGTTACCCTCAAGCTGCACTCCCCTTCCTTTGCATAGGTGGCGATGGTGGGATCCGTCTGGCCGTCTATGAGAGGAAGAAGCTTGGTCTCCATGGTGGATTCACCTAAGTTGATGGTCCTGATTATCTTATAATAGATAACGCTGTCACGCTTGGATTCAAGAATGGGCTTAAGCTGATTCTCGAACATCTCCTTCATCTCTCTGGGAGGTCCCGGGAGGGCTGCGATATGCTTGCCGTTTTTGGAAATCATGAATCCCGGTGCAGTTCCGTGGGGATTAGGGAGAATGGTGCAGTTGTTCTCAGGGAACCAGGCCTGCTTGCGGTTGTTTTCTGTCCACTTATATTTTGATCTTCTGAAGTGGTTCATGAGAATCTCCAGCTGATCCGGATATTCCACCAGTTTTTCGCCGAAGTATTCTGAGATTATTTCTTTTGTGAGATCGTCCTGTGTGGGGCCGAGGCCTCCTGTTGTTATGATGAGATCGCAGTCATGATATGCGAAATCCAGGAGTTCCTTGAGCCTTCCGGGATTGTCTCCCACGGTGTAGTGATACATTACGTCATAACCGAGATTCTGAAGGTTTTCAGAAAGATAGGCGGCGTTGGTGTTAACCACCTGTCCGAAAAGTATCTCGGTTCCGACTGTGAGTAAAGCTGTTTTCATAATTTATCCTTACTGTTTGAATACCTGTTTATTATCCGTTACATACTGTACGCCGGAAACTATGGTCATAACGAGAGATGCCCAGAGGAATACCTTGGCCAGTACCGTGAACCATGAAGCGTCGATTACGGGTGCGATGAGAAGCATGGGAACTGCGATCATCTGAAGGACAGTCTTGATCTTGCCGCTCATGGCAGCAGCGATCACGATGCCTTCTGAAGCTGCAACGGTTCTTACTCCGGCTACAAGGAATTCTCTTGCGAGAATAATTATGAGCATCCATCCGGGAACGGGATCCGGGATCATGAGACAGAAGGCTGCATAGACCAGGACCTTATCTGCCAAGGGGTCCATGATCTTTCCGAAATTGGTGACAAGATTATATTTCCTTGCGATCTTGCCGTCCAGCATATCTGTCAATGATGCAAGAATGAAGATAATAAATGCAACAAGATGCCACTGAAGATAATATGCTGCAATAAAGAAAGGAACAGCAATTATTCTCAGAATGGTCAGTTTGTTAGGTAGATTCATTTCAGCATTCCTCACTTTCATAGCCTACAAGGTCATAGTCGTAGGCGTCATTAATGGTTACTGTGACAAAGTCACCGGGTTTATGTTCTTTATCTGATGTGAAAATAACGAAATTGTCGATTTCAGGAGCATCATACATGCTTCTT
>CAMPCK010000169.1 GCA_946645735.1 uncultured Clostridia bacterium | reverse complement strand
TATAGTCATTCAAAGGATGGTCTGAAAGGAATACTCCCAGCATTTCCTTTTCCATGGACATGCTGACTTCCTTGCTGAAGGGTCTCACATCCGGAAGCTTGGCTCCCAGGTCAAGACCGCTGCTGGATGAGTCATCCCCTGCCATTCCTCCAAGGTCGAATAAGGAAATCTGGCCTGCGATGTTCTTTTTTGCTTCATTCTGGGCGGACTCCATGAGGCTCTCGAAACAGCTAAGCATGGCTGCCTTGTTGTCGCTTAAGCACTCCATGGCTCCGGCCTTAATGAGGGATTCAACGGCCTTCTTGTTTACCTGGCTTATATCAACGTTATTTATGAATGAGAATATGTCCTCAGGATAGCCCTTGGTCTCTCTTGCCTTGACTATGGCGTCGATGGCGCCCTCTCCCACGTTCTTTACTCCGAGAAGTCCGAAGCGAATCTTCCCGTCCTTTACGGTGAATTTTTTGAAGGACTGGTTGACGTCGGGAGGAAGGACTTCGATTCCCATGTCGATGCAGTTTCTTATGTATCTTGCAACCTGCTTGGAATCTCCCATGACGGATGTCATAAGGGCCGCCATGAATTCCACGGGATAATATTTCTTGAGATATCCGGTCTCGTAAGCGACCACCGCATAGGCTGCGGCGTGGGACTTGTTGAAGGCATAGGACGCGAAGGTTACCATGTCTTCAAATATGGTCTCTGCGGCTTCTCTCGATATGCCGTTTCTGATGCATCCGGGGATCTCTATGTTTCCGTTATCATCCAGCTTGCCGTTAATGAAGAATTCCTTCTCCTCCATCATGACCTTGTGCTTCTTCTTGGACATGGCGCGGCGCACCAGGTCGGACCTTCCGTAGCTGTATCCGCCCAGGTCGCGCACGATCTGCATTACCTGCTCCTGATAAACCAGGCATCCATAGGTAACGTCCAGGATAGGAGCAAGCTTCTCCGTCACATAGCTGATCTTTTCCGGGTGTTTTTTGTTCTCAATATATTTGGGGATGGAGTCCATGGGACCCGGTCTGTAGAGGGAGATTCCTGCCACGATATCTTCGAAGCAGGTGGGCTTCAGGTTCTTCATGAACTGAGTCATGCCGCCGGACTCCAGCTGGAATACTCCGGAGGTGTTTCCCTGAGCTATCATTTCGTAGACCTTGGGGTCGTCATAGCCCATCTTTGAAAAATCAATTTTAACGCCGTGCTCTCTTTCGATCATTTCAAGGGCATCCCTGATAACCGTAAGGTTTCTCAGTCCCAGGAAGTCCATCTTAAGGAGGCCCAGCTCCTCGATGGTGGTCATGGTGAACTGGGTTGCAGGACCCTTGTCCGAAAGATAAAGGGGCACGTATTCATCTATGGGAAGTTTGGAGATAACAACTCCTGCAGCGTGGGTGGATGCGTGGCGCGGCATGCCCTCAAGGGCTCTTGCCATGTCCACTATCCTCTTAACCTCAGGATCCGCATCATATAGAGGCTTCAGCTCCGAACCCGGCATATTGAGAGCTTTGTCCAGGGTCATGTCCAGTTCGAAGGGAATGGCCTTGGCAATCTGGTCAGCCAGCTGATAGGTGGCTCCAAGTACTCTCGCAACGTCTCGCACAGCCTGCTTGGCCTTCATGGTTCCGAAGGTGATGATCTGGGATACACGTTCTTTTCCGTACTTACGGGTAACGTAATCTATTACTTCCCCTCTTCTCTCGTAGCAGAAGTCTACGTCGATATCCGGCATGCTGACTCTCTCGGGGTTAAGGAACCTCTCGAAAATCAGATTGTATCTTATGGGGTCGATGTCCGTGATCTTCATTGAATATGCCACAAGGGAACCTGCGGCAGAACCTCTTCCGGGGCCCACCATGATGCCGTTCTCCTTGGCATAGTTTATGAAATCCCAGACTATGAGGAAGTATTCCACATAGCCCATCTTAACAATAGTATCTATCTCATATTCAAGGCGGGACCTGAGTTCCTGAGACTCGGCACGTTCGCCGTATCTTTCCTTAAGTCCCTTGTCGCAGAGGCTTCTGAAGTATTCTTCATTGGTAAGGCCCTCAGGTGCGATGAATTCAGGCAGGTGGTATTCGCCGAACCTGAAGTCAAAATTGCACTGGGACGCAATAACCTCAGTATTGTCCACGGCTTCGGGAACCGCTGAGAAGAGTGCTCTCATCTCCTCTTCGCTCTTAAGATAGAACTCATGGCTCGGATAGCGCATGCGGTCCTCATCGGAAAGAACGGAACCCGTCTGGATGCAGAGGAGCACGTCGTGGGGCTCCCAGTCCTCTTTGTTCACGTAGTGCACGTCGTTGGTGGCAACGAGCGGAATATTAAGTTCAGCTGCAAGCCTCAGCTGGTCAGCTCTTATGGCCTTCTCATCGTCCAGGTCATGGTCCTGAAGTTCGATATAGAAGTTGCCTTCCCCGAAGATATCGAGAAGTGCCAGGGCTTCTTCCTTTGCACCTTCATAGTCGCGGTTGAGAAGCATTCTCTGTACGTTTCCCGAAAGACACGCCGAAAGACAGATGATGCCTTCGCTGTGAGCTCTCAGAACGTCCTTGTCGATACGCGGCTTATAGTAATATCCTTCTGTATATCCGATGGATACGATCTTGATGAGATTCTTGTATCCGGTCTCATTTTCGGCAAGCAAAATCAGGTGGCCCTGACGCTTGTCAAAGTCCGCCTCTTTATCCAGATGGCTGCGCTGAGCCGTATAGACTTCACAGCCTATGATGGGCTTGATGCCCTGAGCCTTGCATTCTTTGTAAAAGTCCACTACTCCGAACATGGCTCCATGATCGGTTATGGCAAGGCTCGTCATGCCGAGTTCCTTCGCCCTCTTAACCACGTCCTTTATTCTGGCCGCGCCATCCAGCAAACTATATTCAGTATGTAAATGTAAATGTGTAAATCCCATGGGATTATTTTACCATATTTTATTCTTTTACAAAAGTAAAACTCGTGATAAAATATTATTACTTTATATTGCTATATTTTTAAGGAGAACGACATGAAAGAGAAACGCATCAGCCCCTTAAAGATCATTTTGGGATTATTACTTAAAATCATTATTTTACTTCTGATCATTCTAATAGCATATGTTGCCTATGT
>CAMPCK010000168.1 GCA_946645735.1 uncultured Clostridia bacterium | reverse complement strand
AAATGAAAATCAGACGACTGTTGCTATTGCTTCTCAGCTTTGCCGTTCTCATGACCATGTCCGTCATGCCGGCTTTTGCGGATTCTCTTCCCGACTACAGCGGGCAGACCACGGTGCAGTTCGCCAAGGACAATTTCGAGAAGGACGGCGACAATAACTGGACAGGAGACTGCGTGGTATATGCCAGAATGTGCCTTGAGGCTGGCGGAGTTCCGAGAAACAATAATGTCAAGGGATATTCCTCAGGACAGTACGGAAACTACCTTGAAAGAAACGGCTATGCAGAGAAGTTTACCTTGGCTGTAAACAGCAAGGGAAGGGTAACCGTAAAGGGAAACGAAGGGAAAATCGCCCCCGGAGACCTTCTCGTGAACTATTGCCTTAATCCTGACTGCCCGAAGCCTGCCTTCCATGCAAGCGTTATAACGGGAATTGAGGGATCCTACTGGATGCAGTATCACCACTCAAGAAGCGGCCATCCCGGCTATGGATACTGCCAGACATACAGATGCTCCAAATGCGGCGCAGACAAGTCTCAGACAATCGTCCTCTGCTATCATATCAGATCTGCTGAGAACGGATACTTTGATTATACAGAGGCCGTTTCAGGAGTAGCAGCAGCAAGGAAATCATATAACCAGATCAGACTCACATGGAACAAGCTTCCCAGTGCAACAGTAGGGTATGACGTATACTGCAAGTACAGCAACGCCGAAAAATATATCCACGCTGCTACCATGGACCCCAACACCTGTGAGTACACTCTGACCATCAAAAATACCAAGAAATACGGACAGGACGTCCAGTTCTATGTAGTTCCCTTAAGGTTCAGCCCGGGAGGCGGAGAGGCACAGATGGGTAAGGCAAGTGCTGTAGTAAGCGCTTACACCACACCGAACCTTCCGACAAAAGCCAAGGCCAAGAGGCTCTCCAAGACATCCGTCAAGGTAACCTGGACCAAGGGCAAGGGCACCACAGGCTGCAAGATCGAATACCGCTACGGCGGAACCAAGACATGGATCAAGGCCGGAACTACCACCAAGACCAAATTCACCATCAAGAAACTTAAGAAGAATAAGAAGATATATATCAGGATAACCCCTTACTGCAAGGGTACTGCAGGCGTCAAGTACCGCGACAAGGGAAGAATCATTTCCTGCAAATAACGGGTATTAAGAGAGCTGTGATCAGCTCTCTTTTTTGATGTACCTTGGAAAGGAAGTATGATATAATATATCTATAAAATTGTATTAATTGTTCATTTTTTATATTTCGTGATTCTAAACATACGCTACTGCCTGATTTAAAGATAAGGAGTTAACCATGTCTCACATTACTTTACTGCATTCAAATGATATGCACGGGGACTGGCTTCCCGAGATGAAAGACGGCAAGGAGACCGGCGGGCTTCCCAGACTCTCCGGATACCTTAAAGGCGTCAGAAATTCAAACCCGAATACGATTTATGCCATAGCAGGCGACATGTTCAGAGGCTCCATCATAGATTCGGAGTATCTGGGCCTGTCCACCATAGATATGATCAACCTTATGAAGCCGGATGTGGTTTCTTTGGGAAATCACGAGGTTGATTACGGCCTGGCACATCTGCTGTTTCTTGAAAAGTGCGCGGACTTTCCCATAATCAACACGGATCTCTTCGTAACCATGAATAACAAGAGGCTCTTCTCACCATATATCAATATCACAGTTGACGGTGTGAAGATCCTCTTCATAGGGATCCTTACCCAGGAGGTGCTGTCGACGACCAAGTCTGAGAAGATCATAGGCTCCTACGTCAACATGAAGCGGGCTGCCAAGGAGATAGGAGTTATTTGCGATAACTACCGGACCATTGATACGGACATTACGGTTCTCATGACCCACATTGGATATGAAAACGATATTGCTTTGGCCAAAGAGCTTGATAAAAACTACGGAGTAAACTTCATTATAGGGGGCCACTCCCATACATATATGGAAGAGGCGACGGTGGTGAACGGCATTCCCATAGTACAGGCATACACAGGAACTGACTTCGTGGGAAGGTTCGATATAAACTACGACAAGGAAAAGAAACAGATCACGAACTGGTCCTGGAAGTGCGTCCCCATCGATGAGGAATCTGCTGAGAACGACCATGTCATGCAAGGGCTTCTTGATCAGTATAAGGGTGTAACAGATGAAAAGTACAAGAGGGTCGTGACCAGGTTTGAAAGAGAGCTGACCCATCCGAAGCGGGAGCAGGAAACGGAGATGGGCAATCTCTACGCGGATGTTATGGTGGACGATGCTTCCTATGATATCATGATGTTCGGATCCGGTGCCATACGTAAGCAGAAGATGGGTCCCATAGTGGAGTATAAGGAACTGATTGAAAACACGCCCTTCGATGATGTTTTGTGGATGATAGAGGTAACAGGGGCACAGTTCCGCCGTATGATCCAGCACATCTTAAGGGATGAAGCCTGGACAGGGGAGACGGAATTCTATCAGTTCTCGAGAGGAGTCCATATTAAATACCGCAAATCAACTCATGAAATTGAAGAACTGACCTTTAACGGAAAAGAGATAAAGGATGACGACCGCTTCAAAATCGGCCTTCAGAATTACCACTATGTTAACTTCGATGAGTTCCTGGGCGTGCCTCTTGATGAGGTCAAAGAGAACTATAAGCCAAGAGTCGTAGCGACCAGTGTGAACAACATCATAGAGGAATACTTCGTCACCCATCCGGGGCTTGATGCTCATGTGGAAGGAAGGATCGAGATAGTGGAATAACGGGGAGAAGGACCCGGCTGACTGGAGGCCGGGTCCTTTTAGTCATAAAGAGTATTAAGAAGCTATACATATTTCATATTTTGATTAAAAAAACAATGCTCCCGGTCATTTCTTCGTGATATAATAGCTTTGATTCATAGTAGTAAAGAGGAAATGACATGAACGGATATAAGAAAGACTACAAACTTGAAGAGAAGTTTTTTCAGCACAGGGACTTAAGAGAAATGCTCAGATGGTGTTCTGAACAGTATGCTGATAAAACTGCCTTCATAACCAAGCTGAGAAATAAAGAAAGCAAAGAACCCATATACATCAAAACCACCTACAGCGCCATGTTCATGCAGATGAA
>CAMPCK010000167.1 GCA_946645735.1 uncultured Clostridia bacterium | reverse complement strand
CAGACAGGAAAGGGGGGCTTCAATCCAGAAGATGCCCTCAAGATCGATAATCAGATCTGCTTCCCGCTGTACGCGGCATCCCGCGAGGTCATAAAGGCCTACAGGCCCATCCTCGACGAGTTCGACCTGACCTACACCCAGTACATCGCCATGATGGTCATGTGGGAAGAGAAGGCCATCAGCGTCAAGGATATGGGAGCCAAGCTTTTCCTTGACAGCGGGACCCTGACGCCGGTTCTCAAATCCCTTGAGAAGAAGGGACTGATTACGAGAAGCCGCTCCAAGGAAGACGAGCGCGTTCTCATCGCCGAGATCACGGAGAAGGGCGAGGAACTCAAGAAAGATGCGCTTCAGGTGCCCCAGAGGGTGGCAGGCTGCATAAGCCTTAAGCCGGAGGAGGCCATGGAGCTTTACAGAATACTTTACAAAATACTCGGAAAAGAGATTTGATCAGGAGGCAGATGAAATGAATGCAGCAGTAAGATATTACACCAAGACAGGAAACACAAAAAAACTCGCAGAAGCTATTGCTGATGCTATCGGAGTTGAGGCAAAGCCCATCAGTGAGAACCTTGAAGAGCATGTTGATGCGCTGTTCCTTTGCAATTCAGTATATGCCGCCAACATGGACAAGGACGTTAAATACTTCGTGGCAGCCAACAAGGACAACATCGGATGCATCGTAAACGTAAGCTCCGCAGCCCTTATCAACTCCACCTATTCCAAAATGGCTGACCTGGCCAAGGCTCTCGGAATCCAGATCTCCGGATCCGAATTCCACTGCAAGGGTGAGTTCAAGTTCATGCATAAGGGTAGACCCAACGAAGACGACCTTAACAACGCAAGACAGTTCGCCAAAAATATCATGGGAATTGAATAAAGATAGATGATGATATGAAGGCTCCGGTTTGTCCGGAGTCTTTTGCATTTGTAGGGCGGGCATTGGTGTGATATAATGGATAAAGCAAAAAACTCAGAAAAGGAGATCATGATATGCTTGAAATCGGAACAAAGGCACCGGAGTTCACACTGCCGGACCAGAACGGAGAAATGAGAAGCTTAAGCGACTATAGGGGACAGAAAGTGGTTCTTTACTTCTATCCCAAGGATATGACATCAGGCTGCACCAAGCAGGCCTGCGCCTTTGGCGAACTCTATCCCCAGTTCATGGAGAAGGGAGCAGTTGTCCTCGGTGTAAGCAAGGACACGGTGGCATCCCACAAGAAGTTTGAGGAGAAGTACGGCCTTCCCTTCACCCTTCTTTCAGATGTGGAAAAGGAAGTTATCCAGGCCTATGACGTATGGAAGGAAAAGAAAAACTACGGCAAGGTTTCCATGGGCGTAGTGCGTTCCACCTATCTCATCGATGAAGAGGGCGTTATCGTCAAGGCCTTCGGAAACGTGAAGGCTGCAGAGAACCCGGGAAAGATGCTGGAAGAACTGTAAGTTTTCATGAAAAAAATTCAGACTTAAGAGATGTCCCCCGCCAGGGGACCTCTTTTTAGGAAAGCTGAGATATAATTGGGCCAGAAAATACAAAGGAGGTCGGATTATGTACGGTGCAATATTAGGAGATATAATAGGAAAACCCTATGAATTCAGTAGAAAAGTAAGTTCAAGGGATTTCAGACTTTTCAGAAACAGTTCAAGATATTCGGATGATTCCGTAATGACCATTGCAGTGGCGGATGCTTTTCTTAAGCTGAGGGCCAAAGGGATAACAGAGATCAATGCGGATGACCCCGAATGTGAGAGGATCTTCAAGGACCTTCTAATAGACTCCCTGAAGAAGTGGGGACGCGAATATCCCGATGCAGGCTACGGCGGAAGGTTTTTTAACTGGCTTATGTCCGGTGACAGCACTCCCTACGGAAGCTACGGAAACGGATCCGCCATGAGAGTGTCCCCTGCGGGATACGTGTCGGAGGACCTGGAGACCACCATAAAAGTTGCCGCCTGGACAGCGGAAGTTACCCACGACCATCCGGAGGGAGTAAAGGGTGCGGAAGCTGTAGCTGCAGCCATCTTCATGGCAAGAAAGGGCAGCACTAAAGCTGAGATTAAGGAGTTCATTGGGACTAGATTCGGCTACGACCTTTCGAGGACCGTGGATGAGATAAAGCCCGGCTACTCCTTCGATGTGTCATGCCAGGGGTCGGTCCCCGAGTCCATCATCTGCTTCCTGGAGGCTGATGACTTCGAATCCGCTGTGAGAAATGCCGTATACCTGGGAGGTGACACGGACACCATGGGAGCAATCGCGGGTTCGATTGCTGAAGCCTTCTACGGTGTACCTGAGGAGCTTAAGGAGGAATGCCTGTCAAGGATCACGCCTTTCATGGAAGAGGTGCTTAAGGATTTCATGGGTTGAATCAAATAAATTACCGCTCACTTATGTGAGCGGTTTTTTGCTGCAAAGATATTACAGAGGGAAGGCTACGGCTTCCTTGTACAGGTCCTTGAGAATCTTTAGAAAGGCCTTCAGGCTCTCACGGTTGTCGTCCTTATGCGATAGAAGCACGCAGGAGAAGGTCTCCTTGCAGTCAAAGGGGATCCAGGCGAACTGGCCGCTGTGGTCGTTGAGGAACCCCGGCGCCAGGCACACTCCGCGGCCTGCTGCCACGTTGACACGATCGACGTGAAAGTAACAGGGGATACTGCAGTCATGGTCGGAAAGAGCAGAGTCCTTGCCGCAGTCTACGGCGGAGGAAAAAACTTCTGGCACTTAAGAGGAGACTTCACCTTAAGAAAAGAAAAGGGAACCTGGAAATTTACCAGTTCAAAGGCAAGCACATATTAAAAACAGGAGGAAGACATGGAATATATTACACTTAATAGCGGAACAAAATGCCCTGTAATCGGAATCGGAACATTCATGCTGGTACCGGCTGATGCCGAGAACAGCGTTAGAGAAGCACTCAAAATGGGCTACAGCCTTGTTGATACAGCCAACGCCTACGTTAATGAAAGAGCTGTAGGCCGCGGAATAAAGGAGAGCGGAGTGAAGAGGGAGGACGTCTTCCTTTCAACCAAGCTCTGGCCCTCAGAATATGAAAATGAGAATGCAGTAGATGAGACCCTCGAAAGACTGGGCGTTGACTATGTGGATCTTCTCTATATCCACCAGCCTGCAGGAAACTGGCTTGCAGGTTACAGACA
>CAMPCK010000166.1 GCA_946645735.1 uncultured Clostridia bacterium | reverse complement strand
AAAACTGGAGGCAGGTATTTTTGCCGGTAAATATATAGTTGTCCCGTCTTTCGTTGATGTGCATGTGCATTTCAGAGAGCCGGGATTTTTTTATAAGGAATCCATCATGACGGGAACCAAGGCAGCGGCCCACGGCGGATATGCCACGGTCATGACCATGCCGAACCTGAACCCGGTACCGGACAGCATTGAACATCTGGATATGGAAATGGACCTTATAGATGAGATGGCGGTGGTAAACGTGATCCCTTACGGCGCAATCACTGTGGGCGAGAAGGGAAAGGAACTGGCAGACCTGGAGGGCATGGCCCCCGACGTATGCGCCTTCTCCGATGACGGAGTCGGCCTGAACGATCCCGAACTCATGAAGGAAGCCATGGTCCGCGCCAAAGACCTGGGAAAGCTCATCGTGGCTCACTGCGAGGATATGGATCTCCGTGCAGGAGGCTACATCCATGACGGCGAATATGCAAGACTTCACGGACATAAGGGAATCTGCTCCGAGTCAGAATGGAAGCCCATCGAGCGCGACCTTGGATTAGCTGAGGAGACTGGTGCAGGATATCACGTCTGCCATATATCCACCAAGGAGAGCGTTCAGGTCATAAGAGAGGCCAAGGCAAGGGGAGTCAACGCCACCTGCGAGACCGCGCCTCACTATCTGGTGCTGAACGACATGGACCTTCAGGAAGACGGAAGATTCAAGATGAATCCGCCCATCAGATCCGAAGAAGACCGTCTGGCCCTTATAGAAGGAATCAAGGACGGAACCATAGATATGATAGCTACAGACCATGCACCCCATGCAGCAGAGGAAAAGGCCAAGGGCCTTAAGGAAAGCGCCATGGGGATCGTGGGACTCGAGACGGCCTTCCCCGTGCTCTACACCAAGCTGGTAAAGCCCGGTGTCATCAGCCTGGACAAGCTGGTGGAACTCATGAGCATCAACCCCAGGAAGCGTTTCGGCCTGGAGCCCGCTGAAGAGACCAGGGACTTCTGTGTCTGGGAGCTTGAGGATGAATATGAGATCGATCCTGAGGCCTTCCTTACCAAGGGAAGGGCAACACCCTTCAGAGGATGGAAGGTGCAGGGCAGGTGCGTGCTTAACGTTCTGAACGACAGGATAATCTGGAAGGACGAGATATAAATGAAAGAAGTTTTTTTCAAAATTGAATCCAACGAACTGATCGCAAAAAACACCTGGGAGATGGTGCTTACAGGGGATACATCTGAAATCACAGCCCCCGGCCAGTTCGTCAACATAAAGCTTGATGGGTTTTTCTTGAGACGCCCCATATCGGTCTGCGACAGTGAAAATGGCAGAATGACACTGATCTACAAGGCAGTCGGTGAGGGAACAGAGCTCATGACCGGGATGAAACCCGGGACTGAACTGAACGTCCTCACAGGCCTGGGAAACGGCTTCGATACCAGCCTTGCGGGAGATTCTCCCGTCCTCATCGGAGGCGGCGCAGGTATCCCTCCCATGTATGCCCTCACAAAGGCTCTGATTTCAGTTTTAAAGCCCGAAAACATCAAAGTGGTATTGGGTTTCAATACATTGGATGAACTCTTCTATTGGTCGAAATTTTCCGATTTAGGCGTAGACGTGAGAGTGGCCACAGCAGACGGTTCAGTAGGCACCAAGGGCTTCGTTACAGACGTCCTCAGGGACCTTGACTATACATTCTTCTACACCTGCGGACCCATGCCCATGTTTAAGGCAATCGAGGCTGCCGCAAAGACCTCCGGCCAGTATTCCTTCGAGGAAAGAATGGGCTGTGGCTTCGGCGCCTGCATGGGATGCAGCATGATGATGAAGGACGGAACATACAAGAGAGTCTGCAAGGAAGGACCCGTGTTCAGAAGGGAGGAGATCCTGTGGAAATAATCAAGGGAGGCATGGTCTGCGGACCTGAGGGCTGCATGATGCCTGAATATAAAGAGGGCCCCGATACATCAGTGGATCTTCTGGGAATCCGCCTGGACAATCCCGTGATCCCGGCTTCGGGAACCTTCGGCTTCGGAAAAGAATTCAAAGATTTATATGACATAAATATCCTGGGAACCTTCAGCTTCAAGGGAACCACACTGGAACCCAGATTCGGAAACCCTACACCGAGAATCGCTGAGACCCCCAACGGCATGATAAACGCTGTAGGCCTTCAGAATCCCGGGGTTATGGCAGTAAGAGACAAGGAACTTCCTGAAATGAAGGAGTTCTTCCATAAGCTCGTCATGGCCAATGTTTCAGGCTTCGCCATCGACGAGTATCAGAAGACTGTGGAGCTTCTGAGGGGCCAGGACCAGATAGGCTGGTTCGAGGTAAACATCAGCTGCCCTAACGTTCACGGAGGCGGCATGGCCTTCGGAACGGATGCATCCATGGCACAGAAGGTAACGGAGGCTGTTAAGAAGGTTGCTGACAAACCTGTGATCATGAAGCTCAGCCCCAACGTAACGGACATCACAGAGATCGCCAAAGCCTGCGAAGCGGGTGGGGCAGACGGCATCAGCCTCATAAATACACTTCTCGGAATGAGGATAGATTTAAGAACCAAGAAGCCTGTAATCGCAAATACCATGGGCGGATTCAGCGGTTCAGCCATCCTTCCGGTAGCCCTGAGAATGGTTTACCAGGTATACAATACTGTAAACCTTCCTATAGTGGGCATGGGCGGTGTATCAAGCGCCCGTGACGTCATCGAAATGATGCTTGCAGGAGCCACTGCAGTAGGCGTGGGAGCAGCAAACCTCACGGATCCCTTTGCATCAAAGAGGATCATCGAGGAACTCCCTGAAGTAATGGATAAGTACGGCATTTCAAGCCTTGAAAGTTTAATAGGAGGTGCGCATTAATGGGACAGGACGTAATAGTAGCATGTGATTTTGCCACTAAAGAAGAGACCCTGAGATTTCTGGACAACTTCGCCTTTGAAGAGAAGCCCTTCGTAAAGATCGGCATGGAGCTCTACTACGCTGAGGGACCGGAGATCGTAAGAGAAATAAAGAGAAGAGGGCACAAGATCTTCCTGGATCTTAAGCTCCATGACATACCAAACACCGTGGAGAAGGCCATGAGAGTCTTATCAAAGCTGGACGTTGACATGACAAACCTCCACGCAGCAGGAGCCGTCAAGATGATGGAAGCAGCCATCCGCGGACTCACCCGTGAGG
>CAMPCK010000165.1 GCA_946645735.1 uncultured Clostridia bacterium | reverse complement strand
CTGGACTGGGCTGTCAGGAACGATTCCTTCATCATTGAAGACGACTACGACAGCGAACTCAGGTATTTCGGTAAACCCGTGCCGGCTCTCAAGAGCCTTGATGAAAAGAACCGCGTGGTATATCTGGGATCCTTCTCGTCAACGCTTTTCCCGGCAGTCAAGATCTCATACATGGTGCTTCCCTCGGAAATGGCCGAGATCTTCAACGATATCAAGAGAGGCTACACCCAGACCTGTTCCAAGGCTGAACAGCTGACCCTTGCTCTCTTCATGGAAAAAGGTTACTATTATACGGGAATCAAAAAACTGAGAACCATGAATTCCAGGAAGCTTGACATGACCCTGGATGCCTTCGATAAATACTTCGGAAAAGATGTGGTCCCCATAGACACAAGATCCGGTATAACCCTCACCATTAAGGTAAGGACCGGCAAGCAGCTTGCGGAGCTGATCCTTCTTGCAAGGAGCATAGGCCTTGAGATGGTACCTATCTCGGCCATAACGGATCAGGAAACCACAGCGCTTTCCTTCTATTACAGCTCACTTCCAATAGAAATAATTGATCAGAAAATCAAGGAACTGGAGGGACTCTGGAGATGATAAACATAACTGAAAAGAAAAAGAAAACAGCCCTGGTCCTTGGAGGGGGAGGATCCCGCGGGGCCTATGAGATCGGAGTCTGGCAGGCATTAAAGGAGCTTGGCATCAGAATCGACATGGTTTACGGCACCTCTGTCGGAGCCATAAATGCAGCCATGGTCGCCCAGGGAGACGTGGATCACACGGCATCTCTCTGGAAAGAAATGGAGACGGACATGGTCTTCGACATGGAGCCTGAAAGCAAGCCTGTTGACTATGTTAAAGAGATAGTTGTGAATCAGGGAGCGGGTACCGGGCCGCTTCACAGACTCCTCGAAAAATATGTGGATGAGAAGGCGGTGAGAGAGTCAGGCCTGGACTTCGGAATCACCTGCGTATCCGCAAATGATCTTAAGGGCCATCACATGAGGCTAAGCGACATTCCTGAGGGCAGACTCATAGACTATGTTATGGCATCCGCTTCTGCTTTTCCCGCACTTCAGGCCTATGAAATAGACGGAGTAAACTACATCGACGGAGGATATTCCGACGTGCTTCCCGCCGGCATGGCCATTGAGGACGGGGCCACGGACGTCATTGCCGTAGACCTCAACGGCTACGGCTCGGTAAACAAAGAGAATCTGGAGAAGGCTGAGAACCTTGTATATATCAAATCAAGAGAGGACCTGGGCTTCCAGTTCATCTTCGATAAGGAGAACACTTCCCGCATCATGAAGCTGGGATATCTGGACTGCCTGAAGGTCTACGGAGTCCTGGACGGAGAGCACCTGGCCTTTGCCAAAGGCGCCTTCGATAAAAATACCATGAAGATGGCTGACTGCCTGGGAGACATCTTAAGGCTTGACAGCAGGATCATATATACGGAGCCTGTTTTCATGGAGAGGGCAAGGGAAGAGATCGGTGAGGATCTGAGAAGCGCAGACAAGTTCACCAGGCTCACATCCCTGAAGGGCCTTAAGGAGATGATCGACTTCATCGAAAAGGAAAAGCTCAGTGAAGATATAAAGGATGCCAAAGCGGATAAACTGCTCTGCTATGCTGCTGCAGAAGACATGAAGAAGAACGGAAAGAAGAGCATCTTCATGTCAAGGACCGCATCCAGAATGATCCCCAAGATAGTAAACGCAGCAAAATTTGTGATAAAGTATGAACTCATATGAGAGGAGGATACCATGGACGAAAGACTTAAAAAGATTATAGACAAGAGTGATAACATCGTATTTTTTGGCGGGGCAGGAGTTTCTACGGAATCCAATATTCCTGATTTCAGATCTGAAAGCGGTCTGTATAACGCCATGAACAAATACGGAAGAAGCCCTGAGGAGATGCTGAGCCACAGTTTCTTTGTAAACCATACGGAGACCTTCTTCGACTATTACAAGAACAATCTGATCTATACCGATGCCAAGCCCAACAAGGCTCACAGAGCCCTGGCAAAACTCGAAGCCATGGGTAAGCTGAAGGCTGTGGTCACCCAGAACATCGACGGCCTGCATCAGAAGGCAGGATCTAAAACAGTTTACGAACTCCACGGATCCACCTTAAGGAACTACTGTATGAAATGCCATCAGTATTATGACCTTGATTACATTATGGATGAATACCACTGCAAGGGCGGCGTTCCCATCTGCCCTGTATGCGGAGGAATCATCAAGCCCGATGTGGTTCTCTATGAGGAACCTCTGGACGGAGACTGCATGGATAAGGCTATCATGGCCATACAGAGAGCAGATACTCTGATCATAGGAGGAACGTCCCTTGTGGTTTATCCTGCAGCAGGCTTCGTCCGCTATTTCAGGGGAAGCAATCTGGTCCTCATCAATAAACAGGAAACGCCCTATGATGCTCATGCTGACCTTGTTATCCATGATTCCATAGGCAAAGTCATGGATATGGATGAAGAATAGGATCATAAGTTCTGACAATGTGCAGATTTGCTGAAAAATCAATTTTTGCACTTTACTTTAGGCTCGATTTTTGATATAGTGTTAGTGTATGGAATCAAAAACATGTTTGCCGTTTTACTATAATTCAGAACGGATTTAAACATATATAAGCTAAATAATAAACATACACATATTTTACAACCAGGAGGAAATATTAAAATGAGAGATGTTGTAATCGTAAGTGCTGTTAGAACTCCTATCGGCAAGTTTGGAGGAAGCTTAAAGGATGTACCGGCTAGAAAGCTCGGAGCTATCGTTATCAAGGAAGCTCTTAACAGAGCAGGCGTTGATCCCGCAATGGTAGACGAAGTTATCATGGGCTGCGTTCTTCAGGGCGGACTTGGCCAGAACGTTTCCAGACAGATGTCCTTAGACGCTGGAGTTCCTGTAGAAGTACCTACAATGACAATCAACAAGGTTTGCGGATCCGGCTTAAGAGCTGTTGAACTCGCTGCACAGATCATCAAGGCAGGAGATGCTGATATCGTAGTAGCAGGTGGTGCTGAGAACATGTCAGCTACAGCTTATGCAATGCCCGCAGCTAGATGGGGAGCCAGAATGTTCGACACAAAGATGGTAGACATGATGGTAAACGACGGACTTTGGGATGCATTCAACGGATATCACATGGGTATCACAGCTGAGA
>CAMPCK010000164.1 GCA_946645735.1 uncultured Clostridia bacterium | reverse complement strand
AGGGGATCCTGAACAGATGGTTTTACGGATGGGAAGACCTTCCGATAGTAAAGGAAGGCTACGAACAGCTGGCAAAGTTCAAGGCGGAAGGGGCATATCCTGAGATACCCGACGATGCCAAGTTCTATACAACGGGGCTCGTGAGGACCACGGAGACCCTTCACGCGCTCTTCGGGGACGTTCCCTACACGGAGATCCCCGACATGAGGGAGATAAACTTCGGAGAATGGGAATGCCATACCTTCAATCAGCTCGCTGAGAAGGAAGGGGGCAAAGAATGGCTTGAGGACGCTTCCGGAAACTTCACCTTCCCCGGCGGTGAGTGCATGAACGAATATACCGAGAGAATAAAGAGGGGAAACAAGGAGTTAATAGGTTATCACAGGATGCAGGAACTGGCTCACAGACACAGCGGTAAGGATGCCGTATCCGTCATGGTATGCCACGGAGGCAGCATTGCCGGCACTATGATGAACTGGTTCCCGGATGACAGGCCGGTCTTCTGGGACTGGGTGCCCCTTACGGGCCTGGGTTACGTAGTTAACTTCGAGAAGGGAGAACCCGTATCCTATGACATCATGACCTGTGAGTCTGCAAAGGGTGATAGTTGGAGAAAATCACAAATATAGCTCGAAATCAATCATAAATATTAGCGCATATCAGCTTTTTAGGGTACAAACGTACAACCGAATGCTATAATTATTATAAGCCGTGATAATGAATCAGAGCAGATACTGTTTTATACTTAAAGTACCAAATGAAAACAAAAGTCTTTAGAAGGAGGTACTGAAATGTATAACAGAAATAACTTTGAAACGGCTTATATCAATAATGCAAAAAAAAGAGTATTCAATATCGGCAGCGATAAAACTTCTGAGGGATCAAACCAGATAAGATCCTGCAAACCCTTCGGTTACAAGACCTGGCCGGAAGTGATAAGACTTTACAGAGAAATCAAGAAGGAGAATGCTTCAAGGTCTTAGTATAGGAGCGAGAGTTGAAACTGAGAGACGTCATGAAGCTGCCCGAGATGTCGGGCTTCAGGCTCATAACAGGCGAAGGAGGCCTGGACAAGGAAGTCAACGCCACCGAGATCATCGACTTTGAATTCGCCGACGGTATAGAATTCACAAGAGAAGAGATGTTCTACGGCAACAGCATCGGCCTAACCAGTCTCCTGTTCGCAAGATATGATGCTTCCATGATACTTCCGGCTGTGAAGCAGCTGGACGAAATGGGAGTAGCATGTATGTGCTACAAACCCATCTTCTTCAAAGAACTCCCGGCTGAGGTGCTGGCTTATGCAGAAACCAATGATTTTCCGATATATGAGATAACTGACGACGCTTTCTTCGAAGACATAGTGCTGGCGGTCAAAAAAGAGGCCGGTCTGGACATGACCGAAAAGGAAGTGGAAGAAGCTTTTGAAAAGGTCCTGAAGGACGTCATAACGGAGAATGAATGTGCGAGGCTCGCGCGCATGGTGCTCCCGAAGAAAGGAGAGTACCTGCAGGCGGTTTGCTTCGAAGGTTTTGAAGAGACAAAGGAAACCATGCAGACCTTTGACAGGGATCACATGGTTAGATTTACCAGGAGGCTCAGCCTGGATCCACGGTACTCGGACAGAGTGACCTTCGTGAGATTCAGACAAGGCGGACTGGTGTTCATGACAAGGAACGATACAGCGGGTGGCGACATGAATGTGCTGCTGAAGGATGCGGCGATAGCGGCAGGGCTTCCTCTGGAAGATGCGGTGACCGGATTCAGCAGCGTCGTGGCAAGAGATGCCTTTAAAACAGCCGTGAGAGAAGCGTTCTGGGCGCTTCAGATCGGACGCATTAGAGGCTGCAGATCTCAGAAATTCCGGAACGCCGGAGTTTACAGGCTTCTGGCTGCGCAGATGAGTTCCGGGAAGCTGGCAGAAAGCGCAAAAGAATTTATGAAGCCCCTTCTGTCATCCGGTGACGAAGACGTAAGAAACCTGCTTCTGACAGCCAGGGAATACGTAACGTCGGGCTTCGATCTGAACGAAACGGCAGAAAAGCTGTTCTGCCATAAAAATACCGTGAGGTACAGGATCCGCAGGATCCACGAACTTCTGGGAGAGACTCTCGATGAAGAGAACTTCAGAGAAAGCCTGGCGCTTTCGGTGAGGGTGCTTCTTCTGGAAGGAAGCCTGAGGGAAATATAAATACCCGCAGGAACAGTCCGGATACAAGTTATCGCAAATCAAAGTAATAGGAGATAGACTTATGTCAAAAAAGATGAAAGCAAACATGCTGCTTCTGATCACAGCCATCATCTGGGGTACTGCATTTGTTGCTCAGAAGTCCGGCGGAGAAATCGGTTCGTTTACGTTTAACGGCATCCGTACCTTTATTGGAGGCCTGGTATTGCTTCCATTCGTGTTTAAAGGCCGCAAGGATAAGACACAGCCTGTGTTCAGCAGGACGGAGATAATCGGTGGACTGGTCTGCGGAGCGTTCCTTTTCGTAGCTGCATCACTTCAGCAGTTCGGACTGGCATACACCACAGCCGGTAAGGCGGCTTTCATAACCACGCTGTACGTGGTATTCTGCCCTATACTTTCACTGATAGTACATAAGAAAAAGACCCGCCCTCTGGTATGGCTTTGCGTAGTGCTGGACGTCATCGGACTTTACCTTCTCTGCATGACTGACGCTTCATTCAGCATCCAGATCGGAGATACGCTGGTGATCCTCTGTGCTGTGGCTTTCGCCGGACAGATGGTAGCCGTAGACAACTTTATCGACAGGATAGACGGAATCAAGCTTTCATGCATCCAGTTCCTGTTCTCCGGACTTCTGGGCATCATCTGCATGTTCATTTTCGAGGGACCTGTAAGCGTATCAAACATAATGACTGCATGGTTCCCGATCCTCTATGCCGGTGTCATCAGCTGCGGCATCGCCTACACCTTCCAGGTGCTGGGACAGAAAGAGGCTACACCGACCATTGCGGCACTGATCCTCTGTCTGGAATCCGTATTTGGTGTTCTGGCCGGAGCAGTGATCCTGGGCGAGACCATGACCATGAGAGAGATCCTCGGCTGCATCATCATGTTCGCAGCTGTGGTCATCTCCAATCTTCCTGAAAAGAGCGACAAAGAATCGGTTGCTGTTGAATAAGTCCTCATCCTCCCAAGGATAGAGAATAAATGAATAATCTGCCAATGATCCTTACGCTCCATGAGTGTGAGGATATTTGGCTTTTGA
>CAMPCK010000163.1 GCA_946645735.1 uncultured Clostridia bacterium | reverse complement strand
AATGGCAGCAAACGCTGACGGAACCAATGCAGAAGCCTTATACAAGATGGGCGGAGCTCAACCTCAGGTAAACGCTCAGCAGGCAGGCGAAGCTGTTGCTGAAGCTACAGGAGCTGTAAACTTCTGCCCCAACTGCGGACAGAAATTAAACGGAGCCAAATTCTGCCCTAACTGCGGAAGACCTACAGGAAACTAATATAAGGACAGGAGCAGGCCATGTCTGATATACTTGAGTATAAGTGTCCCAACTGCGGAGGAGCTTTAAGGTTTGATTCATCTGTTCAGCAGCTGAAGTGCCCTTACTGCGGCTCCGTAGTGGACGTGGAAGCTCTTTCAGGCTATGATGAGGAACTGAAACAGGCCGGGTCCGATGACATGAACTGGCAGAATACCGCAGGGTCCGAGTGGGACGAAAGTGAGACTCAGAACATGAGAGTCTACGTCTGCAATTCCTGCGGGGGAGAGATCATCACGGATCAGAATACGGCCGCATCCAGATGTCCATACTGTGACAACCCCGTTGTCATGAAGGGCAATCTTTCGGGTGTCCTCAAACCAGATTTCATAATTCCTTTCAAGCTTGACAAGGAGCAGGCCAAGAAGGCATATCATAATCACCTTAAAGGAAAAAAATTCCTTCCGAGAGTATTCGAGGACAGGAATCATATCGACGAGATAAAGGCAGTGTATGTACCTTTCTGGCTCTTTGACTGCGACGTGGACGCTGACATCAAGTACAGGGCGACCCGCACCAGAGCCTGGGCGGACTCTGAGAATTCATACCTTGAGACGTCTTACTATGCCATATTAAGGTCCGGGACCATCGCATTTGACAACGTTCCCGTTGACGGTTCATCAGTCATGAGCGATGAACTCATGCAGTCCATTGAACCCTTTGATTTCAGCGAGGCAAAGGTATTCAGCACCGCATATCTTCCGGGATACCTGGCGGACAAGTATGACGTTGATGCAGGAGCATCCATAGGAATAGCCAATCAGAGAATCAAGTCATCAACGGAGCAGGCCTTCAAGGGCACCGTCGGAAACTATAGCTCTGTGACACCTGAAGCCAGCACCATAAGGCTTGAGAGCGGCACAGCAAAATATGCCCTTTATCCCGTGTGGATACTGAACACCACCTATGACGGTAAGAGATATATATTCGCCCTGAACGGCCAGACGGGAAAGACCGTTGGAGATCTTCCCGTTTCAAGATCCGCTTACTGGAAGAACTTTGCCCTGGTGGGAGCAGGCGCTGCGGCACTTGCTTTCCTCTTCCAGGTGGCAATGTTCATGATGTAGGGGGTGACAGCATGGTAAGAGAACTAAGAAGATTATCTGCACTGTCTGTCATCATCCTCATGATAATTCTCATCATGTCATCCTATGCTGCACCTGCCTACGGACTTACGCAGCACATGTTCGATGATGAAGGATTCATGACGGATCAGGAGCTTGCCTATGTGGACAACTATCTCAGCAAATGGTCTGATTCCTATCAGTTCGATATAGTGGGTGCCATTATCTACGAAGGATATGACGAAGAAGATCTTACGACCTTTGCTGATGACTTCTATGACTACGGAGGCTTCGGATACGGGGACGATAAAGACGGGGCTATCTTCGTTGTGGATATGGATTCCAGACTCATGGTCCTGGTAACCACGGGGGAAGGAATGGAAGCCATAACTGACTACGGCGAGGAAGTCATATATGACTATGTGACTGAGAGCCTTCAGGAAGAGGACTTCGCGGGAGCCTTCGAAAAGTATGCTGATACTGTCTGCGACTTTGTCCAGATGGAAAGGGAAGGAAGCCCTGTGGACTATGATGCCCCCGGTCATGACGGCTATGACTGGTATCAAGGTGATGAATATACCGACGGCGAGGGATATACGGCTCCTGGAATCAATGCTGAAAATCTAGCCGGAATGGGCGGAATCTCAGCGGTGTTCGGAGCACTCGTCGGATTCTTCTCATCTTCAAGACATAAGTCAAAGCTGAAGACCGTAAGAAGAAAGACCCAGGCCAACAGCTACGCAAGACGCGGAAGCCTGGTTCTCACAAGGAAGGCCGACAGGTTCCTTTACAGCACGGTGGCTGTAACTCCGAGACCCAAGGAAAACAGAGAAAACCGTCCTATGGGCGGAGGGGGAGGAACCTCCATGCACATGGGATCTTCCGGTGTGCCTCACGGAGGAGGCCACGCAAGAGGATTTTAAAGAATTGCAAAAAATTAATGAAAAATCCTGAGACATAGTATATAATAACAGCAGGTTAAGGAGCCACCTTGCGGCATTTTGCCGCGAGGGCTCCTTTTTGATTTGAAAGGCGGTAAGGATATGAGAGAAGCGATATATTTACTTGTGATAATCAACGTTATTACGGGGCTTCTTCTGATTTACAGAAGGCCCGGACCCTTCAGAGGAAAGAACTACAGGGACCACATAAAAAAACACCGCTAAAATGTATGAAGGATGTGTGATTTTTTGGCTATTTCATTTACAAACCAAGGTCTTTATTGTATAATAACATGATAGAATTGCGAAGGGTATGGTCATATGAAAGCACTGATAATCTATATAATGAGATTTGGTCTCAATATACTGTACTTCTTTATGAAATTCAGGAAGACTGATCATAAGAAGGTGCTTTTTTTGAGCCGCCAGTCCGACGAACTTACTGAAGACTTCAGAATGGTTATTTCGGAGCTAGAGAAGATTGATCCGGATATCCGCACTGAGGTTATCTGTTCAAGGCTGGAAGGCGAGAGCAGCGGCGGTCTTGTAAGATTCGCCAAGGATACCCTGATCAGCATGAGACAGATGGCGGATTCCAAGGTAGTGGTGCTGGACGCATACTGGCCCGCCGTTTCCATTCTGAAACACAAGCCTGAGATGAAGGTAATCCAGATGTGGCATGCCATGGGCAAGATCAAGCAGTCCGGATATCAGACTCTCGGAAAGGAATCCGGAAGAAGTTCCGATATGGCCCGCCTCATGAAGATGCACAGAGGCTATGACTATATAATTGCCGGAGGCAAGGCCTGGAATCCCTTCTATGTGGCATCCTTCGACTGCAGGGAAGAACAGCTCAGAAACTACGGTCTTCCGAGAATGGACAGGCTCCTTCTTGAAAGGGACGCCAACGCCAAGAGATTCTATGAGGCTTATCCCGAACTTAAGGAGAAGGAGATAATCCTTTATGCTCCCACCTTCAGAAGAGGATATGACTTCGACTGGCAGAGC
>CAMPCK010000162.1 GCA_946645735.1 uncultured Clostridia bacterium | reverse complement strand
GCTCAATGTACTCGACCTTCTTTTCTTCCTTGCTGCCAAATAAAGATTCCTTTAAATCTTCAAACATAAATTATTACTCCAGTTCGCAGGCCTTAAGGCTTACTTTGATAGCCCCGCCTCTAATGATCTGTTCCCCAACCTCTTTGAATCCCATGGCTTCATGGAATTTAAGGCTGGTCTCGTTATAGGGTATGGTATCGACTTCGCAGGTTACGACTTTGACACCTGTCTCCCTTGCCCTGTCCTTCACCGCATCATAGAGAATGCGTCCGAGTCCCATGGCGCGGTAAGGCTCGTCGATGACGATCCTGTCTATATAGAGAAACTCAGGATATTTCTCGGAGAACCATACGTAGTTTTCGCTGTCGTAGGGCTGTCCTTCACGTATGGCAATGAGGAAAGCTGCCGGCTTGTCATCCACGTCAGCTACTATGAACATATCCGACATTTCCTTAAGCCAGAGCATTCTCTCCATGGGCATGGGTGAAAGCACTTCCACGTTGACCTCATTCACATTAAGGATAAAATCGTAATCCTTGGGTTCAGCATTTCTTAAAACGATATTCTTTTCCATCATGTCCTCCTGTTTTCAAGCCATTCAAAGTAATATCTGTCATTAAAATCTTCGCCGGTGGCAAGTTTAAGCACATCCTCAGCGGGATACCTGTTGGCGTATCTGTGGACGTGTTCCTCAAGCCACTTCATTATATCTCTGTACCGGTCAGTTCTGATCATTTTCTCCGGATCAATATCCCTTAACATGGCCTTATAGAACTGTGCCGCAAAGGCGGATCCCAGTGCATATGTCGGGAAATATCCGAAATATGCATAGGGCCAGTGCATGTCCTGAAGGATTCCACGGGATGGCCTGTCAGGCCTGATTCCGAGATACTCATAATACTTGTCGTTCCATGCAGCTTCCAGGTCTGATACTTCAAGGCCTTCCTCTATAAAGGCTTTTTCAAGTTCATATCTTATGAGTATGTGAAGCGGATATGTGAGTTCATCAGATTCTGTCCTGATCAGAGACGGTTTTGAATAACTGATGGCCTTATAAAAAGCGTCCACATCAGTATCCTTAAGTTCCTCCGGGAACTCCTCTTTAAACCAGGGATATATCTTCTCCCAGAATGCAAAGGATCTTCCCAGATGATTCTCGCAGAGCCTTGACTGAGATTCGTGAAGCCCTGCAGAAATCGATCTTGCGATAATGCTGCCTTCATATTTAACGTCCACATTATGACCGAACCATGCATGTCCCGATTCATGGACTGATGAAAGCACGGCCTGGGAAATATCATTAGCCCTGAACTTGGTGGTGAACCTTACATCCCCTCTTGAGAGGCTTGTGGTCAGAGGATGTTCAGATTCCCCCATCCTGCCCCAGGAGCTGTCAAATCCTATAAAGTCCAGTACCTTCTTCATGACCCTTCTCTGTCCTTCAGAAGAATAGGAATGCTTCATGAATCCCATATCCGGTTCCGGAACCCCTGACATTTCCTTTACAAGAGGAACCACGTTCTCTCTTACATGATCAAAAAACACGTCATATTTGGACTTGTTCCATCCGGGCTGATTGTCATCCAGCATTCTGTCATAGAGGCCCAAAGGGCTCTTCTGAAGAGAAGTTATTTCTTTGAAGCCGTCGATCACATCCTTAAGGTAAGGTGCGTAACCTGTGAAATCCTCATTTTCTTTTGACCTGAGCCACATGGTCTTGGACCTGTCCAGAGTCCTTGAAAACTCCATATAGACTTCAGGAGGTATGTTTCTTTCTTTAGTCAGGCTTTCGTAATAGAGTTCCAGTTCCCTTCTTATATCCCCTTCGTCCATGGGGCTTTCCTTAAGGTATTCCTCAAAGGCTCCCTCGGGCTCCTTTATGAGTTCCGAAATAATGCCGTACATGTCTTCATCCTGAAGGACCCGCACGTATTCGCCCCTTAAGATAGCAGTCTTCCCTATTCTGTATTCTGCCCCTTCTATAGGGGATCCGAAGGTCTGGTCAACTCCCAATAAAGTAAGCGCCATGCCATAAGCTGACAGGCGCTCTTTCCAGTTATTGAATTCTTTTAATTTATCATTCAGTGTCATAATACAATTATCAGTCTTTGATGAGACTTTCAAGAGTTTCATAAAGATTCTCAGGCTCAACGGGTTTGCTCAGGTGAGCATTGAGTCCTGCCTGAAGGCTTCTCTGCACGTCTTCATCGAAGGCGTTGGCTGTAAGGGCTATGATTGGAATGGATTCGGAGTCTGCTTTTCCGGCTGAACGGATCTCGGAAGTTGCCGTAAGTCCGTCCATTTCAGGCATCCTCATATCCATAAGAACCGCATCATAGTATCCTTCAGGATGAGACAGATACATGTCGAGAGCGATCTTGCCGTTTTCGGCATGATCAACAACCATTTCCTTCATGTTGAGGAGCATGATGATGATCTCAGCATTGATCTGTACATCTTCTGCAAGAAGTATTTTCTTTCCCCTGAGATCTGTCCTTGCGACATCTGTCTTATTGGCAGATCTCCTTATGAGAGACCTCTGGAATTCTTCAAGGACATTTGATGCAAATATCGGCTTGGCGATAAAGCTGTCCACGCCTGCATTTATGGCCTCCTCCAGTACGTCATCCCACTTGTAAGCCGTGAGAATAATGATTGCGGATTCGTTTCCTATAATGTTTCTGATCTTTTTCGTAGTCTCAACGCCGTCCATATCGGGCATCTTCCAGTCAACAAGAATCAGGTTATAGGGATTGCGCCTTGCATGTCTCAGGGTAACCATATCGACGGCATCCTTTCCTGAAAGCGCCGTATCGATGGATATTCCCACCTTCTCAAGAACAAGTCTTGCATGTTCGCAGGCTACGGGATCATCATCGATAACAAGAATGCTCATCTCACTTGGATCAATGGAGATCTCTTCATCTGCTGACGCAGACTTTTTGGCATCCTGAAGAGTTACCATGACTGTGAAGGTGGAACCCTTGCCTTTTTCACTCTCTACCTTGATTTCGCCATTCATCATATCAATGATGTTTTTGGTAATGGCCATGCCGAGGCCGGAACTTCCGTATTTATTGGTAGCTGACGAATCCTCCTGAGCAAAGGCATCAAAGAGCTTCGGCAGGAATTCCTTGTCCATGCCTATTCCCGTATCACAGATCCTGAATCTGAGGGTGGTCCTTCCGTCAAACCTTGCAGTAGGTTCAACAGTAAAGTCAACGGAACCTCCTTCAGGAGTAAACTTGACGGCATTGCTTAAGATA
>CAMPCK010000161.1 GCA_946645735.1 uncultured Clostridia bacterium | reverse complement strand
GAAGACCATTTGTATATGATCGACATCTTAATACGCAAATACCTGGGAAAGGGCGTTGAATATGATGACCTTTACCAGGTAGGAGCCTTAGCCCTTGTCAGCGCAGCGGACAGATACGACCCTGACCTGGGCTTTGAGTTCAGGACCTTCGCTGCTCCTACAGTTCTGGGAGAGATAAAGAAATATTTCCGGGACAAGGAGTGGAGTCTTAGGGTGCCCAGAAGACAGAAGGAAACTGCGGTGAAGTTAAGAGAAACTGAAGAAACCTTCCTTAAGGAAAAGGGAAGGGTGCCGACGGCGGATGAACTGGCGGAGAAGACAGGCCTCACAAGAGAGCAGGTCATCCAGGCCATGGAAAGTTCAAAAGCCTACGGAGCATATTCTTTGGAAAGCGCCCTTGAGCAGGATGAGAATGCGTCCCTTGACAAGTTCGTCGGCTTCACAGATAAGGGGTACGAGAGAATAGAACTCGGGGAAGTGATTTCCAGAGTTCTCGGTGAAATGAGCGATACCAACAGATATATTTTCAGACAGAGATTTATGGAAGACCGTTCCCAGGCGGATATTGCCAGAGAGCTGGGAGTTTCCCAGATGACCATATCCCGTGCGGAAAAAGCAATTATAGAAAGATTCAAAAAAGAGGTAAGACAATCATGAAAAGAGTTTTTTCGGGAGTTCAGCCCACAGGAAATATCCATTTAGGAAACTACCTGGGCGCTCTCAAACAGTTCGTGGAGCTTCAGGAAGATCATGAATGCATCTACTGCATCGTAGATGAACATGCCATAACTGTTCCTCAGGATCCCAAGGAACTTAAACAGCATATCCTTGACGTTGCAGCCCTTTATCTGGCTGTAGGCGTAGACCCTAAGAAGTCCATAGTCTTCGTTCAGTCCCAGGTATCCGGACATGCTGAACTGGGATGGATCCTGAATTGCGCATCAAACACAGGCGAACTCTACAGAATGACTCAGTTTAAATCAAAGTCCCAGGGAAAGGAATCCGTGGGAACAGGACTTCTCACTTATCCCGTTCTCATGGCTGCAGATATCCTTCTCTATGATACAGATATCGTTCCCGTGGGAAATGACCAGAAGCAGCACATTGAGCTCACGAGAGATCTGGCGATCCGTGTAAATCACAAGTACGGAGAGAAGACCTTCGTAGTTCCTGACGGAAGATTCATGAAGGAAGGAGCCAGGGTAATGGCCCTTGACGATCCCACTTCAAAGATGTCAAAGTCCGCGCCAAATGTGCATAGTCGTATATCGCTATTAGACGATAATAACAAGATCAAAAAGTCCATTATGAAGGCTACAACAGACTCCGACGGCGTGGTAAAATTTGATATTGAGAACAAGCCTGGAATCTCAAATCTCCTTTCAATCTACAGCGCTCTTTCAGGAACATCCATTGCTGATCTTGAAAAGCAGTATGAAGGACACGGCTACGGCGACTTTAAGAAGGATCTTGTGGAAGTAACCGTAGAAGCACTGACACCCATAAGAGACCGCTTCAGCGAGATCAGACAGTCAAAGGAACTGATCGATGCTCTCAATGACGGAGCAGAGCGTGCAGATGCCATCGCACAGAGAACCATGAAGAGGGTAAGAAAGGCCTTCGGTCTCGGACTTTAACTAAAGGAGAAAGCCTGCTGCAAGATATATGCGGCAGGTTTTTAATTAGCCATGAAAGAATTAAGAAGACAAGCTGAATATATAACTGAGAAGGCTATTAAGGCAGTGCTTCCTGATGAAGCGGTGAGGCGCGCCCTTGAGGGACGGGAGTTTCCCGGAAGGGTATTTCTCGCTGCTATCGGAAAGGCTGCGTATCAGATGGCAAAGAATGCCCATGAGATCCTGGAGGACAGGATAGAAAAGGGGATAGTAATCACCAAGTACGGCCATGTGAAAGAACCAATTGAAGGGCTGGAATGCCTGGAAGCAGGGCACCCGGTTCCCGATGAGAACAGTTTCAGAGGGGCGGAAAAGGCCATTGAACTGGTAAAGGATTTAAGTGAAAATGATACGGTCATCTTCCTCATATCCGGTGGGGGAAGCGCGCTCTTTGAGAAACCCCTTATTTCCGGTGAGGAACTTCAGGATATAACGGAGCAGCTCCTTAGAAGCGGAGCATCCATCACCGAGATGAACACCATAAGAAAGCGTCTTTCCGCAGTAAAGGGCGGAAAGTTTGCCTTAACCTGCGCACCAGCTCGTGTATACAGTATAGTCTTAAGCGATATCATAGGAGACCCTCTGGACATGATTGCGAGCGGACCTGCCTATCCTGACAGTTCCACCTGTGAAGAAGCCTTGGATATCGCAAAGAAATATGAGCTTAAGCTGAGTGATAAGGCATGGGAATGCCTTAAGTGCGAAACGCCCAAGGAACTTCATAACGTGGAGACCGTTATAACGGGAAGCGTGAGGGAGTTATGTCTGGCAGCCAAGTCTGCCTGCGAGGAGCTTGGCTATGAGACAAAGATACTGACAGATACCCTTGACTGGGAAGCAAAGGATGCAGGAAGATGGCTTGCGGATATCGCGAAAGAGCATAGAGGTACAGATCATAAGCTTGCCTTCATCGCAGGAGGGGAGACCGTGGTGCATATCACAGGAAGCGGCCTCGGAGGACGGAACCAGGAACTGGCTCTGGCAGCATCAGAGGGTATCAAAGGCATGAAGGCTGCAGTCTTCAGCGTGGGGTCCGACGGAACTGACGGACCGACGGATGCTGCGGGAGGTTATGTGGACGGAGAAACCCAGGGTGAATTCCTTAAGAAGGGAATCAATCCGGAGATAATTCTTTCAGATAACGATTCATATCACGCACTTGAGTCCGTAGGCGGACTGATAATCACAGGACCTACGGGAACAAACGTGAACGACTTTGCCTGCGTACTGGTGGAAACTGAATGAAACAGAAATTAATTTTTATGGCTCCTCAGGGAGCCATTTTTTTCTTGATTTATTTGATAAAAGGAATATAATGTAGTATATAGTTAGCGGATGCTAACAAAAATTAGCAACAGGAAACCGATGAGTAATACATATATATTAACAGGACTGATGATACCCTTTATAGGAACCGCGGCAGGCTCTGCCTGTGTGTCTTTTCTTAAAAGGGATCTCAGGGAAAACGTACAGAGGGCCCTTACGGGATTCGCCGCAGGAGTAATGGTGGCGGCATCCATATGGAGCCTTATAGTTCCTGCCATCGAGCAGGAAGAGGATCTGGGTCGGCTGGCCTTTCTTCCGGCCTTCGCAG
>CAMPCK010000160.1 GCA_946645735.1 uncultured Clostridia bacterium | reverse complement strand
ATTCGTAGTTGACGCTCCCGGCGGCGGCGGAAAGACTCCTGTAATGCCTCAGTACATCATTTCTGAAACACCTAACAAGGTTATCCTCAGAAACTACGAAGGTATCATTACAACCTACACCGAGCCTAACCTTCCTGAACTTCCTTGCAAATGCGACTACTGCACAGGCAAGAAGACCTACAAGTATCAGGGTGTATCTGCACTGGGCGAAGGTCCTGAAATCAAGACCATCGAACCTGCACACCTTGCAAGACATGAGAGAAATAAGCACTAATTGCTTTATTTCACGAACCGTAAAGGATTTTTATAGGGAGGCCCATCTGGGTCTCCCTATAGGTGCATAAAAGAGGTATTAGATTTTAATGGGACTATTATATGACCTTTCAACTAAATACAAGACTTTATCCATAGTAGGTATGGCAAAGAACGCCGGTAAGACAACGGCGCTGAATTTTTTGATTGAGGAGGCCATGGATGAGGGGATAGTACTGGGAATCACTTCCACAGGACGTGACGGCGAGACCCAGGACCTGGTTACAGGAACAGAGAAACCCAGGGTTTATCTGGACCAGGGAACCATCGTTTCCGTACCGTCACAGCTTTACGGACTTGCTGATGCGGGACTTGAGATCCTTAGAAGGACCCCATATTCCACAGCCATCGGCGAACTTCTCATCTGCAGGGTCCAGGATGCAGGCTACGTTCAGATAGCAGGACCCGTTATCAATGCGGAAACAAAGAAACTCTGTCAGGACATGTTCAGCTTAGGCTGCGAACTCATAATGATAGACGGAGCCATTGACCGCAAATCCATCGCATCCCCCGAGACATCAGACGCCATCATTCTTGCCACGGGAGCAGTTCTCAGCCGCTCCATGAAGAAGGTCGTGGAAGAGACGGCGCACATAGTCCAGCTTTACAGCATACCTGAATTCGAGGGCGAACCCCAGGTAAGCGAATTCATCAGAAACGACAACTACGAACACATCATCGCCTTCAATGACAAGGGAGAAGGAAAGGTTCTCGACCTTATCACAGGCCTTGGAGCCGCCAGATACATCGACGATGCCATTGAAGAGGATACGAAATATATTTTCATACCAGGAGCCTTCACTAACTCCGTGGTAGCTGATATCAGCAACAAGCACCTGAAGCAGGTGGAATTCATCCTCAAGGATCCCACCAAGATCTTCATGAACATCATGGACTGGGGCCAGCTCAGAAAGCGCGGCTTCAAGGTAAGAGTTCTCAAAAACATTGAGATCGCTGCCATCACAGTCAATCCATGGGCACCTCAGGGCTACACCTTTGATTCCGATGCGCTCATAGATGCCATGAAGGCTCTGCTTCCGGACATGCCTATTATTGACGTAAGAAAGTAGGTGAGGACCGATGTACATGGGTAAAAACCGCCGACTGGCCAATGTCAAGACGCGCCATGAAACCGGTTTGGACTATATAACACAGAATCACAATCTGGAGACTCCCTTCGGAAAAAACGTTCTGAAGGAGCTGAAGCCATTCTTCCCCGGTGAAGAAGAGAAGCTCAGGGAGGAACTGGACAGAGTTGAAGAACTTGTAAAATATATCAATGAAAACAAGAGGACTATCGAACTTCTTTCAGAAGTATTCATGGAAGTAAAGGATGCAAGCCGCACGGCAGAACGCGCGGAGCATTCGACCCTTACGGTCCTTGAGATATATGAGATCAAGTCACTTCTCCTCCTTATGGAGAAGTACATGAGACTTCTTCAGTCAGAAGAGACCTCCTCCTTTGAACATTCCAATCACTGCTGCCTTCCCGGAGAGGAGAGACAGGGTGCGGAGACCGTGGGAGGACACGTGATCCCCGAGAGATATCATCTCAGGGATATGTCAGCTCTTCTCGACAGCCTGGATCCCAGAGGAGACAGGATCAACACCTTCTATATCTATGATGAGTTCAGCCCCAAACTTGGTGAGATCAGAAAAGCCAAGAGAGAGATTGAGATCTCCATCAGAAGAGAACAGAAGGCCAAGAGGGAAGAGATCCGCAAGGAATATGGCGTAATGCTTACACCAAAATTTGACATTGTGGTCTCGAAATCTCATCCGGATTATGATAAAATATCTAATATAAGCGCTCTTGAAATGACAGACCAGGACTATATGTCCGCCACCTTCGTCCTCAAGCCTAATGACAGAGTGTTCGAGCTCCAGAAGGAGATCGACAAGCTCAACATTGACATGGAGGAAGAGGAGGAGAGAATCTGCGGAGTGCTTACTGAGAAGATCGCTTCCTCCAAGGAAGACCTTCTGTATAACTGCGAAAGGATCGGAGAACTTGACTTCGCCCTTTCAAAGGCAAAATATGCCATCAAGCATGACTGCATCAAGCCTGAGATCGTCGAAGAGCACGTTATCGAGTTCGAAGACGGAAGAAACCTTCAGGTTGAGGATATCCTGAAATCCAAGGGCAAGGAATACTGCCCCATATCCATTGAGCTTAAAGACGGAGTTACCTGCATAACAGGAGCCAACATGGGAGGAAAGACCATATCCCTCAAGCTTTCAGGACAGATTCCCATCCTTGCACAGTACGGATTCTTTGTTCCGGCCAAGCGCGCCAGAATAGGGCTTTCCAACTACATGCAGATGCTTATCGGTGACTCCCAGTCTGTGGAGCGAGGCTTATCAAGCTTCGGTTCAGAGATGGAGGAACTGAAGGAGATCCTGGATAACAGCGTTGAACGCTCCGTTATCCTGATCGACGAGATAGCTTCCGGCACCAACCCCGTTGAGGGTCTGGCTCTCTCAAGAGCTTTGGTGGACTATCTTGTGGACAAACCGTATATTACTCTTTTCACGACGCACTTTGAAACCGTTACTGAAACGGACAATGTGGTGAATATGCAGGTCGTAGGCCTTGCGAACTGCGATTTCACATTGCTTAACCGTGAGATACAGTATGCAAACCGCCGCGAAAGGATAAATATAATTTCGAAATACATGGACTACCGTCTGCGTAAAGTAGAAGAAAACAAACAAGTGCCAAAAGATGCTCTGAATATTGCGAAGATGCTTGGAATAAGCTCTGAGATAATCGACAGGGCAAAGAATTATATTAAATGAGGAGAAAAAGGATGAAAAGCAAATTAAATCTCGATTTCAGTGTTGTAGACAGTGCCCGTCAGCATGCTGCTAACATCGCTCATGACATGCAGGATTTCATTGACAGACACACCACTGTTTCAACAGAAAGAACTATCCTGAGACTTCTGGGAGTTGACGGCGTTGATGAAGTTGACAATCCGCTTCCCAACGT
>CAMPCK010000159.1 GCA_946645735.1 uncultured Clostridia bacterium | reverse complement strand
TTTCAAGAAAACAGAAAAACAACAGTAAGTCAGCTACATCTCCCCGCCAAACCCCGGTTTATCAAGCAAAACATATCCCTGCCGCCCCGCTTTTCGTCAAGAAAAAACTGTTGGACAAATCGCATATTTGTGATATAATGCCCCTTGCGTGTTTATTCACGTAAATCTACGGGTGTCTCTTGAAAACCACCCTTAAAAAACAAGGAGTAATTTAATATGAAAAACATTATTGACGAATTCCGCGATCTTCTCAGGACCGTTTCACCTCTCATGGTTACCCTTATGGTGCTTTCCATAGTCGGAATGAACCTTTTGGCTAACAAGAGCATTGACACAGGGGTTGAATGGCTGGCACTTGATGGCGGTATTTTATTGTCCTGGCTCACTTTCCTTTCCATGGACGTGCTGACACAGTGCTACGGACCCAGAGCATCCACCATGCTTTCAGTGGTGGCTCTTCTCATCAACCTGATGATGGCTCTCATATTCTTTATTGCAAGCCAGATTCCCGGCGTATGGGGAGAGAGCTTCGTTCCCGGAAGCGAAAACGTCATCAACACTGCTCTCGACAACACCTTCGGAGGCACCTGGTTCATCATCCTGGGAAGTTCCATTGCCTTCATGGTATCATCGGTAGTTAACAATTTCATGAACTACGGGATCGGAAAGGCCCTGAACCGCGATATGTCTTTCGGAACCTTTGCCTTAAGATCCTATGTTTCAACCTTTATCGGTCAGTTCACAGACAACCTTGTCTTCGCTCTTCTCGTGAGCAAGGTATTCTTCGGATGGGCTATGATCCAGTGCATCACCTGCGCCTTCACAGGAGCCATAATGGAACTCCTCTTTGAGATCTTTTTCTCACCCATAGGCTACAGGATTTCCAGAGGAATCCTTGACGGAAGACCGGCAGCCGGACTTCAGAAAGCGTGATCATATGATAATAGCAGTAAGCGGAGCAGCAGGCGGCATCGGATCCGCCATTACAAGGAAATACCTTGAAGAGGGTCAAGAGGTATACGGTTTCGATATCAGGGAGAGCGTGATAACTCATCCCATGTACCATCACCACACCTGTGATATCTGTTCAAAAAATCTTCCCCAAGTACCTGACCCCGGCGTAGTCATCATGAGCGCAGGCACCATTGATGAGGAGGAAGCCATCAGGATAAATCTCATGGGAACCATTGATTTCTGTGAGCATTTCATTGGAAGCAGCGCCCTTAAGTCTGTGCTTTTTATAGCATCAGCCTCCGCAAGAAACGGAGCTGAATTCCCATATTACGTGGCGAGCAAAGCAGGCCTTGTAGGATATATGAAAAACCTGGCCCTTAAGCTGGCACCCCGCGGAATAACCGTGAACAGCATTTCCCCGGGAGGCGTTGTGACAGACATGAACAAGCATATCCTGGAAAGCGAGAAGCTCTATGATGCTGTCAAAGCAGAGACCCTTCTCGGCAAATGGGCGGAGCCTGAAGAGATTGCAGATCTCGCATATTATCTGACAGCGGTAAACAAGTCCATGACAGGCGAGGACCTTCTCATAGATAACGGCGAAATGCTTAAATCAAACTTTATATGGTAGCAGGACAGAAACCTGTCAGAGCCCTTGAGTTTCAAGGGCTTTTTTGATGCGTCCGGTCAAATTGCAGTTTGACATTTGACCCGCCTGATGATAAATTGTAATAGATAGTGCAATTTCCCTAAAAGGAGAAGAGAAATATGAAAATAACTGAAGTAAATACATATTACGTAAGACCCAGATGGGGCTTTGTTGAGATAGTTACAGATGAAGGATTTACAGGCTGGGGAGAGGCAGTTCTCGAGGGCCACTGCGATGCAGTTCTCGCCTGCGTAAACGAATACAAGCCTTATCTCATAGGCCAGGATCCCATGAGAATCGAAGATATCCAGGCAACCATCTACAGGGCCGGTTTCTACAGAGGAGGAGGCGTCCTCATGAGCGCTCTTTCCGGAATCGACCAGTGCCTCTGGGATATCAAGGGCAAGTTCTTCGGAGCACCCGTATGGCAGCTCATGGGAGGGGCCTGCCGCGACCGCATGAAGGTATATTCCTGGATCGGCGGAGACAGACCTTCTGACGTAGGGTCAGCTGCAAAGGAACGGCAGGATAAGGGCTTCACAGCCATCAAGATGAACGCCACTGACGAGCTTCAGATGATCGATACCTATGACAAGATCGATGCCGTTCTTGAGAGAGTTGCAGCCATAAGAGAAGCCTGTGGCAAATATTTTGGAATCGCCATCGACTTCCACGGAAGAGTTCATAAGCCTATGGCCAAGATCCTCGCAAAGAAGCTCGAAGAGTTCGATCCCATGTTCATTGAGGAGCCGGTTCTTTGCGAAAACATGGATGAATTCATGGAGATAAGAAGGGTTGCCAATATCCCCATCGCTACAGGAGAAAGACTTTTCACCAAGTATGATTTCAAGCGTCTCCTCCAGACCGGCGGAGTTGATATCATCCAGCCCGACTTAAGCCACGCAGGTGGAATCACTGAAGTCAAGAAGATCGCATCCATGGCAGAGGCCTATGACGTTGCTCTTGCACCTCACTGTCCTCTCGGACCCATCGCCCTTGCGGCCTGCTTAAACGTTGACGCAACCTGCTATAACGCAGTTATCCAGGAGCAGTCCATCGGAATCCACTACAACGTGGGTAAGGAAGTTCTGGACTACGCTCTCAATAAAGAAGACTTCATATTCACCGACGGCTATGTGGATCTTCCCAAGAAGCCCGGTATCGGTGTTGAAGTCAACAAGGAACTGGTTATTGAAGAAAACAAGAACCCTCACCAGTGGAAAAACCCCGTCTGGAGACACAAGGACGGATCGGTTGCTGAGTGGTAATCAATGAAGTAAAGGAGCTTTGATGTTCAGGACCCTGTTCGGATACTTCAAACCACATATGAAAATATTCCTTGCGGACATGTTCTGCGCCTTTATGGTGGCTGCCGTTGACCTGGCTTTTCCTCTGGTCTCAAGGCGCGCCATGTATGACATGCTTCCGGAGAATAAGTACGGTGCATTTTTTGCGGTAATGGCCATTGTTGCCATCGCTTATCTCTTAAGAGCCTTTGCCCAGTACATCATGACCTACTGGGGCCATACCTTCGGAGTAAGAGTCGAAGCTGATATCAGGCGCGACCTGTTCAATCACTTCCAGGTTCTGGATTTCGAGTTCTATGACAAGAACAGAACGGGAAACCTCATGAACAGGCTGACGGGAGACCTTTTCGAGATAACGGAACTCTCCCACCACGGCCCGGAGGATGTGCTCATCTCAACCC
>CAMPCK010000158.1 GCA_946645735.1 uncultured Clostridia bacterium | reverse complement strand
TAATTAATGGGTAAAAAATATAGTCTTTTAGTTCTTATTTTTCAAAAGAATCCTCTATCTCACTTACAAGTCCTATGATATCCACAGAATACTGTCCCAGAGCAACTGCCCAGTTGGCCAGGCACTGAATCCCGCTTTCCGTTATGGAGTACACCTTCTTTGGTCTCTCGCCGGGAAGTCCGGCCTTCATCTCAGAACTGAGCTGACCGTCTGCTTCCATCTTCTTGAGATATCTGTATACTCCTGTGGGGTCAGGGCTTGATGAGAGAAACATATTCTTTTTTTCAAGTTCCTTGATTATCTCCAGACCGTACATGGGCCTATCTTTAAGGATAAGCAGGATATGGGGCTGAAGAAACCTGTCCAGGTTGCCTCCCTGGCAGGAACATGTCATGTCTATGCTCTTCATAGTGAAATACTTCCTTTGAGATATCTGGTCATGGCAGCTGTTACAATGCTGACTATTCTGATTCCCACCGATGATATGACCACAACCTTGGCTTCCTTTATTTCACGATTCCAGGGTTCAATGGAGAGTTCTTCTCCCACACAGTCGAGCTTCACTCCTCCCCTGTCCGTATCAAGGAATCCCTTGATCCTGTAAGTGAATCCTGCGATCTCCTTGACGAAGGGTTCAAGCTCATCATAAGGAACGGTTTTTCTCTCCTTGAGCACAAGGGTCTGGGGCCTTGCGCTGAAGGTATTGCTGGTTTCAGCTGATTTGCCCTTAAGTCCCGAGGGGCTTTCCATGAGGTTTTTAAGATCAGCGCTGCAGTAGCTTGTGACGGTGATCCTTACCTCCGGATTGATTTCCCTGACAGCTTCCTCTATTTCAAGGAGGGTTTCCTCATCTGTGAGGTCCGCCTTGTTGATGATCAGTATGTCACTGAAGGCCACCTGATTTCTCAGGGCTTCCAGTACGTCCTTAAGGTCCATGAAGCTGGTGCCGTCCACTATACAGACAGAATGGACATAATCGTATTTGTTAACGAGATGCCCGTCAAGTCCCTTCAGGATGTCCTCCATGTTGGCGGGATCAGCCAGACCCGAAGCTTCAATGAAGAGATACTCCAGGTCCCTTGAGGAGATCTCCACCAGGGCTTCAACAAACTTGTCCTTTATGCAGGCGCAAAAAATTGACCCGTTGGAAAGTTCCGTCATTTCAAGGCCGTCACGTCTCACGAGTTCCGAATCGACGCTTACAGCGCCGAACTCATTGATGAGTACGCCGATCTTACAATCGGCATACTCATCTATCAGTTTGTTGAGTAAGGTGGTCTTACCGGATCCAAGGAATCCGGTAAGCATTATGAGTCTGATCATTATTTTACGTATTCCTTGATGGCAGCGATGAGTTCTTCCTTGGAAGGAATGATTGAGATAAATCTCTGGTCGCCGTTTATGGTCATGGTAGGAAGATTCTTCATGCCCATCTTGACATATCTGGGAATGTCTTCCTTGACGCAATACTTGTAAACTCTGTATTCAGCGAAGTCCTTGATCTCTTCATAGGCATCCTCAACGGCAGCTCTCATATAGAAGCAGGCAGCGCACTGGTCGGGATCCAGAAGGAAGAGTTCTACGATTACCTTGTCTGAATTCTCATAGTCGGGGATCTCAACGTTTGAAGTATCGACTACTGTCTCATAGTTCTTGATGAGTTCTCTTGTGGAATCCAGATGCTTAACGGCCTGGGCACAGGCTACAGTGTTCTCTATAGGTGTGTCATAAGGCATGTCGCAGCCGGGGCTTATGATGAAGTTTCCGTCGGATACAGCTCTTACGGAGTCGATAAGGTCAACTACGCACTTCATGTTATCCTGCTGGTTTCCGAAGAGCATGGTGGTGGTAAGAGGAATGTTTCCTCCTAAAGTGATGTTGTACTTATCGGTAACTTCCTTTGCCTTGGGCATATCTACGTTCTCGTCGATGGATACTCCGTCAGGTCCCATCTCGCACATAACTTCGATCTGCTTGGTGGCATTGCCGCATACGAAGAATGAAGAATATGCTCCGCGGGATCTGATGTAATCGAATACAGCCTTGAAGCTCTCGGATAAGAGTTTCTTGATCATCTTGGGTGAGATCTGGGAAACCAGAGGGTCAACCACTGCGATTACATCCATTCCGGCATCGATATACATTCTGGACATCTCGATGGCAACTTTAGCGCAGTATCCTACAAGAGCCTTGGTGTACTCAGGATCTGTTACCATATCCATGAAGATCTCTGTTCCTCTTAAGTGGGATGCCAGAGTGAAGGGACCGCAGATCAGGCCATAGAGAGCTGTGTCATCGCCTACAGCTTCCTTTACCCTTTTCATGGCGGATAAGATCATAGGGATCCTTCCGCTTTCCTCTGTAGGGATCTTGCAGTCACAGGGAATCTCCTTGTTGGGGCCTTCCCAGGGATGTGATTTTACTGAAGGCGGATTGTCCTGAGCCCACTTCAGTTCGCAGCCGATGATCTCAGCTTCTACCTGAAGGTCAAACATTATGGGCATTCCGTCAGGTGTGTAAATCTTATGTACCTCAAGGAGGGATTCAACCAGCTTATCCTCGTCGGTCAGAAGTTCCTGAGCGGTATAGCCCTTGAGCTTTCCGGCATGAACGCCTGCGAAGGGCACCCATGGGATGTCCTCGGTCTTCTCGTGTCTTAATGTCTTGAATATTAATTCTTTACCCATGTTTCTACCTTTTCACTAAATTAAAACTATATTTGGCTTTAACTGTTTTGTCATATCCTGACATTATAATTTTACTACAAAAAACCGCTTCATTTGTTAACAAATAAAGCGATTATCTTGTTCGATTATTTAATTTTATTGCTTTCGGTCAGCTTTTCATCTGTTTCTTTCTTTTTTTTTTATGAGCTCTCTTGCCACTTCCACAGCTTCCATGGCAGTTGAACTGTAGGCATCAGCCCCTATCCTTCTGGCCCAGATACCTGTGCATGGAGCACCGCCCACCATGGTAAGATAGTTCTCTCTTTCGCCCAGGTCCCTGAGATACTTCTCAAGCTTCTTCTGCTCCGGGAGAGTCGTGGTAAGAAGTGCGCTGGTGCCGATTATGTCCACGTTAAACTCCTTGGCAGCTCCCGCAATGGCTTCCACAGGCATCTCGCAGCCAAGGTCAATCACTTCGAAACCGGCGCTTCTTAAGCAGGCGGCAACTATACCCTTTCCGATATCGTGTATATCCCCTGCCACCGTTGCAAGGAGCACTCTGGGTCTTCCGGTCTCAACAGGGCCTGCCTTTTTTCCGTCATTGAGATAGTCAAGGACTGAATCTGTCACGCTCTTCATTATTTCCGTACCGTATAT
>CAMPCK010000157.1 GCA_946645735.1 uncultured Clostridia bacterium | reverse complement strand
TCAAGGCGTACCTCACAAAGGGATATTCTAAATATTCAAAAAGTTTTTCTATCATAGTTTTCCTTTATTATTATGCTCCCAGAGCTGTCCTGAGAACCTCACGATTCTTTTTCATTATATCGAGATAGGATGTGCCCTTTTCAATATCTTCTCTTTCCATCGACTGCATTGAGTTCATGGAGAGTATTTCCTGATCTTTGGATCCGGTGTTATCTATTATGGTCTGAGCGATCTTTCCGTCTGAATTCTCTATGGTCATGACATACTTAAGGCCAAGTTCATCCACCTTCTTCGAAAGGAAGGTTACGGTCTCAAAGCTGGCTTCTGTCTCTGAGGAACATCCCACAAAGGCTGCATAATAGTCAAGGCCGTAGTCGTCTGTCATATACCTGAAGGGGAACCTGTCGCCGAAGAGAAGGGTCTTGGTTCCGGCCTCTGCTGTCACCTTGCTGTATTCTCCGTCAAGATCTGAAAGTTCCTTCTTGTATGCTTCAAGGTTCTCTCTGTAGTAAGCTTCGTTTTCAGGGTCTGCCTGACAGATGGCATCGCAGACGGCATCGCAGAGAACTGATGCATTTCTTAAGGAGAGCCATACGTGTTCATCGTATTCCGGGCCCTCTTCCTCCTCGTGCTCATGCTCTTCCTCTTCAGCTTCCATGCCTTCCACGATCTCCTCTTCCTTGGCAGAATCTCCCATGACATCCAGAAGACATACTTCCTTCATGTTCTCGTTCTGCTTTGTTTTAAGGGCATCTTCTATATATGCATCGGATTCACCGCCCACGTAGATGAGAACGTCGCTGGTGGTGATTTTAAGTATATCCTCTGCATTGGGCTGATAGCTGTGTAGGTCAACTCCATTGTCTGTAAGAAGAATCAGCTCAGCTCCCGAAGGGTTGTCCCCGAGGATCACTCTTGCCCAGTCATATCCCGGAAATACGGTGGTCACTATTCTGATCCCGCCTTCTGAAGTCTCATGCTCAGCCTGAGGCTCTGCCTGGTCCTGGTTTCCGCAGGCGCTGAAAGTCAGAATCATTGCTAATATTAAGATTAATGCTGTTAATTTTTTCATGGCTTGTCCTTTCAGTTCTTATTCCTGCAGCTGTCGCAGATCCCATAAAAAACAGTTCTTCTGGGATCCAGGCTGAATCCATGTTCATTCTGCATATGTCCTATGATCTCATCAAGTTCCTCACAGTGAAGATGAATGAGCCTTCCGCACTTTTCACACTTGCAGTGGAAGCATATGCCGGAGGACGCATGTGAGCCCTCCCCCATATATTCGAAGCATGCCGGACTGTTGGTATCTATGAAATACTTATTTACAAGGCCTTCATCCACCAGATTCTCAAGCTGTCTGTAAACAGTAGTCTGGCCGATGGACTTACCTTTGGTTCTGAAGTATTCGCACAGGTCGCTGACGGTGATGTGCTCACCTCCGGCATTTTCCATGTATTCAATTATTTCTTCTCTTTGCTTGGTTCTGTATTTTCCTTTTGTATTCATTTCATACCTCGAAAATCGTCAATTTGAAAACCTTTTTCATTTTACTCTCATAATGGCCGTAAGTCAAGGAATTTGAAAATGATTTTCAAATTAAAAAACACCGGCATCTCAGCCGGTGCTCATAGCAATCTCATGGATTTTTACTCATTGAGGAATTTGATTACCCTCTCCTGATATTCTTTTGTTTCATAGGCTGCATGACCCAGATCATCAAAGAGATAGGCTTCCGTTCCGAGAGCTTCTGCAATCTTAAGGGATGACTGGCAGGAGATGACCTTATCCTGCTTTCCTCCCATTACGAGAACAGGGCACTTGATCTCATGAAGTCTGTCAAGGGTATCGCATGTAAGGCAGGCTTCAGTAAGGGTTTTGAACTCATTTGCAGGGCGATTATCCCTTAAGGCATAGAGCTTCTTCATGAGCCAGCCGGTTTTGGGTGCCTTTCCGGGTGGATAGAGCATATCCATCATTTCATTTGAAATGGTATCCAGGTCTCCCCTTCCAGCAAGCTCTGACCAGTGTCTCACGTTTTCCGTAAGGACCGGATCGTCAGTGGTGGCTGTGGTTACATTGAGAACCAGCTTTTCCACCATCTCGGGATGCTTAAGTGCAAAATACTGCGCTATCATACCGCCCTGGGAATTGCCCATTACATAAGCCTTGTGGACTCCGAGGGCTTTGATGGCATTGGCCACATCGTCAGCTATTTCCTCCACCGTAATATTTTCGGGAAGAGGATCCCTTCTGTCCACCATATATACTCTGAACTGTTCTGCATAAAGCTTGTATCTCACAGGCTGAGTCCATTTGCCCCTCTTAAGTCTGGCAATGTTAAGTCCCTGGATCAGAACGAGAGGTGTGTACCCCTTTCCGAAGACCAGGTAATCCATGGAGCAGTCTTTGAATTTGATGGTTCCTTCCTTAGCGTTATAGTTCATGATGCACTTCCTTTTCTGTTAACACATAGCTGCACGGACAAAGAGTTCTGATGCGGTCTGCATGATGCTGTCGTCCGTATGGAAAAGCGGTCTGTGAAGATCCTGAGGTTCTTCACCGGAAGGAGTGCTTCCTATCCAGTAAAAGAAACTCGGCACAAACTCCCTGTAAAGAGCGAAGTCCTCGCTCGCAAGGGATGGCTCGAAATCAATTACCTCCGCCCCCGTTTCAAGAGCCGTCTTATATGCGGTCTCATACATTTCATCGCTGTTAAAGAGGGCCGGGATCCTTTCCTGCCAGATTACTTCTCCTGAGCACTCATAGGCTTCCGCCGTGCTCTTTACTATGGCCTCCACCCTCTCTATAGCCCTGTCGAGGGCTTTATCCGAAAGAGACCTTACAGTAGCCGTAAGTTCTACTTTGTCTGCCACCACGTTTGCGGGTCTTCCTCCCTGTATCATGCTTATGGAGAGCACCAGGGAATCCAGAGGGTCCGTGTTTCTGCTGACTACGGTCTGAAGGGACTGGATCACCGCTGCGGAGCACACGATGGGGTCCACATTGAGATGGGGCATGGAGCCGTGTCCGCCGGAACCCGTAATCACTATGCTGAAATTTCTCTTTCCCGACATGAGGTTTCCTCTGTGGCAGACTATTTTTCCTGAAGGGACCTTGGGCCAGTTGTGGAATCCAAAGCACATTTCAGGATGGATCATATCAAAGAGACCGTGATCTATGAGCATTCTTGCGCCTGTGGTTCCCTCTTCTGCCGGCTGGAATACCAGATCCACAGTGTTTCTGAGTAGGCCTGCTTCTCTTATTCTTCCGAGGATCATGGCAGCTCCCAGAAGTGATGCCGTGTGAAGGTCATGTCCGCAGGCATGCATCTTCCCGGGATCAAGGGATTTCCAGG
>CAMPCK010000156.1 GCA_946645735.1 uncultured Clostridia bacterium | reverse complement strand
ATCACGGAAGTCATTACTGAAAAGATTGACATCAGCCCACTTAAGATTTGAATCTATGGGTCTGATCCAGTAATGGTCAGAAAGACTCAGCCCCAGATTTTTAAGGAGGTACTCACCGGGGCCGATGAGGCCCTTTGATTTAAGCATCTCTTCTACTCTTCCCTGACGTATGGGAACCTGACGGTTTATCCACCATTTCGAAATATGATCGGGGTATGCCCGGTATTCCAGAGGAGCCAGCTCAGGATTTCTGAAGTTTGGTGAATAAGCTATGAGATTTCCCCTGTCATCAAACTCACAGAGAGTGACGACATCATCCTTATGCATAAGATAATATTCCATGAGGCGCTCCTATCTGAATTCTTTCATTCGCATTTCACGGATGTAGCTTTCGCTTCTCCATCTTGCGATCTCTTCAATATAATATGCTGAATTCCCGTTTACCTTGCACAGTTCTATTTCGACGGGTTCCCCCATATATTCCATGACAAGATAGTAGGACTTGTTACGGACCTGAACCAGGTAGTCTGTACCGTAGGCGTTCCGCCTCTCCTTATGCTTTCCCCTGATAAGAGAAAGGGTATCCTCTATGGGCATGCCAAGATACTCCGATATTTTAAGGAGGAGCCCTACCTTGCAGTTATCTATATCCACCTTGCCGTTTGCAAGGTCGTTTAAAGTGCTGTAGGGAATGCCGCAGTCCTTGGAAAGCTGGTATATGGATATTTGGTTTTCTTTAAGATAATCCTTGAACATTTCCGATGGTCCTTTGAATATGCTTCTACACCTGGATTATACCGCTTGAGCGGTATAACTTCAAGAAAATGTTTTGACAGGGACCTAAGAATATAAAGAGGTCTTCGGAGGATCCGGAACTTCTGGAAGCCATAAGAGCAATATTTGAAGAGGCAAAAAAGGACTTCTGATGATAAAAAGCTGTTAACAAAGGCTAACCTTATGATATAATGAAACTGTAATATACAGAGAATGAATGTCGCAAAGAATAAGGAGGCATCAATGGAAGCAAGAGACATATTAAAAGATCTGGTAGCTATAAACACCATCGCCGATAAGAACAATCATGAGATCATGGACTATATCGAAGCGTTCTATGACAAGATCGGAGTAAGCGTTGAAAGACGTGCCAATGAGAAGACGGGAAAGGAAGTACTGATTGCAAGCTATGGCGAAGATCCTGCCATAGGATTCATGGGACATACTGACACCGTTGATATAACAGACGGCTGGGTAACGGACCCCTTCGTCCTTACAGACAAGGGTGACGGAAACCTCTACGGCCTGGGCTCCTGTGACATGAAGGGCGGCATGGCCTGCTGGATGGCAGCCATTGCCAATACTGATCTTAAGTCTCTTAAGAAGGGCTTCAAGTGTTATCATACATATGATGAAGAGATCATGTTTGAAGGAATTCACGACCTGGTAGATGGCGGTGAAAAATTCCCTGAGCATGTGATCGTAGCAGAGCCCACAGACATGGTTCCCTCCATCGGATCCAAGGGACTTCTTGAGATCATCTTCACCTTCAGGGGAGTGACCACTCACTCAAGCACCCCTATCGACGGAAAGAATTCCAATAAGAATGCCGTCAAATTCCTTAACAAGATGATCGATTTCGAAATGAGTTTAAGAGAACACAGAACGGAGTTCTTTGCGATCCCTTATTCCACAATGAATATCGGTATCTTAAAGGGCGGAAATGCCATCAACAAAGTACCGGCAGAGACGACCATCTACCTGGATTTCAGAATTGCAGATTCCAAGTATGAATATCCTAAGATCAGAGCTTTCATCGACGAAGCCATCGCTGAATTCGATGCATCCTACGAGATAATAAATGATATTCCTTCCTTCATCAGCGAGAGCGACCTTGTGAAGGTTTATGAAGAGAAGACCGGAAAGAAGGGCGAGCCCTTCTCAGGAATAACCGAAGGATCCTTCTATGAAGGAGACAAGATCATCATAGGACCCGGCCCCATGACCATGCATCAGAAAAACGAGTGCGTATCCATTGAGCAGCTCAAGCAGACCCAGCAGATCTACGAAGAGATGATAGAAATGCTCTGCAAATAACCGATAAACGATAAAACCCGGAGGTTTTCACCTCCGGGTTCTTTGTTTGCCTCTGTATATTACTCGTTATCCGTTTTATCGGAAAGGTTTTCTGTGCTTTGTTCAGGTACTGTCTCAGGAATTTTTTCCTGGGAATCTGCTTCGGAAACTGTCTCCCTTGAAGCTTTTTTCTTTGATGCAGCTACTACGGATCCTGCGAGAACCAGAAGTACGATTCCTCCGATCACATAGGGAAGAGTGGAATTGCCGCCTGCTGCTGCAGTATCTGCAGTTTCTTCTGCAGCTTCTTCAGAAACGGCCTCTTCTTCTGTATAGGTTCCTTCGTTTGCTGCTGTCTCTTCTCCATTTACATAAAGCTTGTAGCCATTTAAGTAAATATTGGAATTTGTGCTGTCTTCATTTGTAAGGCTGTCCACGTAGGTGTCTCCCTGAAGTACCAGAACGGAGTCTGCTGACATGGTGAGGGTCACTTCCTGAGCCTGATTGTCAGTATCGATGGCTCCGAAAAGCTTGCTGCTCTTTTCAAGGGTAAGGTCAAGAGTTGAAATGCTGTCAACGATGATATCTCCCTCGATTCTCTGGTTGGAAAGGGTGGCCGTGACGTTTCCTCCGTTGGAGCCTTCATTTCCCCAGGCTCCTGTCTGGATTCTCAGGAAGTCGCCGCTCTCGTTTGTAATGGTATTGTTTTCGAGATAGATCTCAGCTGTTGTATTGGTTACGAAGATGGTATCTCCGTTAAGAACGTTGATCTCGGAATCTTTTGCAGTGAAGCTGGCTGTTCCCTCATCAGCGTCTCCTGACATGGACTGATAGAGGAAGATGGCCTTGTAGGTCTCGGACTTTCCGTTATGGGTATTGTTGTCGGCTGTCATGGTAACTCCGTTTAAGGTTACGCTGTTCTTGCCTTCTACTACAACGCCCTCGGATGCTGTGGAAACCATATTGGCATTGTTTACTGTGATATCCGCAGTTGAGTATACTACAGGGGAACCTACTCCGTTGGATTCATAGGATCCGCCGTTGATGGTCATGGTGCCGCCTCCTCTGTCGGATCTGATGGGAGCCGAAGAGTTTCCGGAGGTCTTGGCTGTAACGTTATTGGCAGTAAGTGTGCCTCCTCCTGTAACCATAACTGCACCTGAGTTATTGGAAGTTGTAGTGATGGCTGAATCTGAGATCTCGATCACGCCTTCGCCTGTAGCGAATACCGCATTGGCATGTGCTCCGTCTGTGGTGATATCGGAATCTGTGATATTAAGGGTTCCGGAT
>CAMPCK010000155.1 GCA_946645735.1 uncultured Clostridia bacterium | reverse complement strand
GCTTCCGTCCGTATATTCAGTGACAAGTTCATCCATATCCTGTCCTATGAATCTGCCAAACTCATACTCTGTCGCATAATAGTCAGGAGCGGATACATCCCTGATTCCGTAAAGTTCAGATCCTATTACTCCTACGTATTCAAGAGCGTCCCTGCTGTACACCAGGACTGCAGTCCCCCTGTGATCCTTGTAGAAAGGATCCGGTCTTGCTATCCTGAAGCTTACTGCAAGTCTTTCTCCGTCGTAATATACCTTGCGGCACCTGTATTTGTTATCCTCATACCATCTGCCTAAGGTATCAGGTCCGTCCTCCTTATCGAAGCTTCTTTCAATGACCTTTGACAGGTTCCCACCGCTATTCTCATAAATCATGAAGCCCTTGTCATTTGCGATCATGGTGATGTCTCCTGTCTCAAGATCCTTCGGATAGTATGCGTATATGTCTCCTGCTTCTTTAAGCACCTTCTCGTCTGTTGTTATCTTTCCTGACTCGGTGCTTACTGCTCTTAAATATATGTCATTCCCCTTCTGATAGATGCATTCAAGGTGGCTTCCGTCTTCGGAAAGGCCGATGCTTAAGATTTTCTCATCAGCTCCGAAGTCTGTGATGGACCTGAGGGATTCATCCTTTGGCCTTGTTATGAAGTCTGTTCCTTCGTAGGTATCATATTCCATGGTGAAAACGCAATTTCCATCAGGAAGAGTTCCCGTGGGTTCCGGGATGGAATCTTCATCATAGCCAAGATATCTGCTGTATACGGCGTCCCCCGTTATATAGAAGTATCCCTTTCCTTCAGAATAAATTCCCATAGGTTCCTTGCCGTAGGTATCTCTTATGTAACGTTCCAGAAGCTGATCGTTATCATAGTCGGTTTCAAAGTTCATTTCACTAAAAAGTTTATCCTGGGTATCGAAGCTTCCCCTGGTGAACTCTGTCTTCACATCTGTGCTATTTCCTCTGAAAGCCACATTGCTCTTCCATAGAAGACTTCCGTTGGTCTCGAAGCTCAGACCGATATCAATGCCGGACGCCGCAGTCTGGTCTCCGTAAATAGTATCAACGGTTATTCCGATATCGTTATTGATCTTATCCGCTTCACCGTTCACCCAGACCATTCCGCCAACCAGAGCTATCAGGAGTATGAAGAATATTACTGTCTTAATCTTCATTTCCTTCACCCTCCCCCGTTATATCGGACAGGGCTTTGGCGACGCGGTCTTCGTGATAGTTGTAAGTCTTTTTGATGTAATCCACCAGTGTAAGCCCCTGTTCCTCAAGATCCTCAATATTTGCATCCCCGATAAGTTTACCCTTTCTGATGAGGACTGCACGTCCCACGAAGTTTGATACCTCTTCAATAAGATGCGTGGAAAGCATCACCGTCTCCTCCGGTTCAAGGATGCCGGATAAGACTTTGTAAAAGTCCTCTCTGTTAAAGATGTCGTTCCCTGCAAAGGGCTCGTCCATAAAGATATAGTCCGCTCCCTGGGAAAGAGCCATGATGACCTCGAACTGGTTCTGCTGTCCCATGGACATACTTCCGATGGCTTTCTTCATGTCGAGTTCAAAGAAGTCCATAAGGCCCTTGAATCTCTTCTTTCTGAAGGTGCCGAAATGCATGTCATAGAATTCAGCATGCTCTTTGGCATTGAGGTTCGGGAAGAAGGATCGCTCTGCTGTTGCAAAAGACATCTTTCCGATATTCTTTCTCGTGATCGGCTTCCCATCCAGGGTAATGGTACCCTCATAGGAGATCAGATCAAGTATGCTCTTGATCAGGGTGGTCTTGCCAGCACCGTTTTCTCCAAAGAGTCCTATGATCTCTCCCCTGGGTATGTCGAGACTTACATCGTCAAGTGCCAATGTGTGTCCGTATTTCTTTGTTAAATTCCTTATCTCTATCATATCGTTTCACCCCTTGCCTGTTTTATCTCTGCGCTTCCCTTACCGTCGTGTGCAATTACCATAAGGTAAAAGAGGAAGCCGGCATCCGTTCCCAGAAGCACTATGTTTACAAGCATCATGTCAATGTCGAAGCTGAAGCCGACGTTTGCAATCACCTTCGTTATCAGATACAGTATCCATATGAAGAGCAGTACCTTGCTCACCTTCATCCTTCTGATGTTTAGAGCCGTTGCAGCTATCCCGAAGCTGAAAGCCACGAGAATTATGGAAAGCCAGCTCGTGATCTCAGACCCCGGGAAGAAGAACTTGAGGATGCTCACTCCGTTAAAAGTGATGAAATCCTGAAGCTCCGTAAATGCACTATTGCTGCTCTTAAGATATATCATATAGAACAGATATATCGTTATCGTCTGAGCCGCTATGACCATCAGGCATCTCAAAGTATTTCCGACAATCTCCCAAAGAAACGCAGCACGTTCGGATATCTCAAGTCTTTTGAAAAGCAGTTCATTATTGTTCGATAATTTTTTGCGGTGTTCCATGGAGGCTGCGACTGCCATCAGCACCAGACCAATCAGTATGAAGCATGGCATGATGTATGAGCTTGTGATTGCCAGAGCGAAATTCGGCTGTCCCTCACCCAGTCTCAGACCGCTGAAAAGAAGTTCCTCCGTGGCGATCATAAGTATTATGACTGATATGAGCCAGTAAATTTTCCTCCCCGTATACATCATAAGAAGCGATAAATGCTTTCTCATCTCAATCCTCCTCCCAGTATTTCGCGATGAGGGCTATAGCCTCATCCTTGGTTATCCCCATCTGCTTAAGGGCATCCGTGATGTTCTTCACGTCCTCCATAAGTAATTCCTCCCTTAATCTCTTAATCCCCTCAGGAGTTACGCTGATGTAACTCTTGGCGCCGGAACGGGACTGGATCAGTCCCTCATCCTCCAGCGACTTAAACGCCTTTTGAACAGTGTTGGGGTTGATCCCCAGTCTCGCCGAGAGCACCCTTCGTGACGGGAGCTCTTCACCATCCGTGATGGTCCCTGCTGCTATGCCTCGCTTCACATATGATAATATCTGAAGGTAGATCGGCATTCCCCCTGACGCTTTGAAATCGTCAAACGTGATCATTTTTCTAATCCTTTCATCTCAAATCTTCCTTGATAGTATGTGCACATGTTGTCTCTTTCTACGCCTTCGGCGTCCCTTTCTTATAAGCTTATCTTTCTTATTAACTGTATTACTCGATTAATACGGTTCTCTTAACTGTATTATATCACTAATACAGTTGCTGTCAATATGCATATGGTTGTTATTTGATTAAATGATATTAGGTAAATTGGTGTTTGGCGGGATCGCTGTGTTTTCTTACTAAATCAGGCGATGGCTTAAAATATTAGTACTGATTTTGGTGATTTTACTTACTACAGAGCTTGATGGCCTTTTTAGTAAGTAC
>CAMPCK010000154.1 GCA_946645735.1 uncultured Clostridia bacterium | reverse complement strand
GCAGCACCGCCCTTGATACCGAATACAGGGCCGAGGGAAGGTTCACGGAGAGCAACCATGGCGTTCTTTCCGATCTTTCTTAAACCGTCTGCAAGACCTACGGATGTGGTGGTCTTACCTTCACCTGCAGGAGTAGGTGTAATAGCTGTTACAAGGATGAGCTTGCCGTCCTTCTTGTCTGCGTGGTCCTTTAAAAGTTTATAGTCTACCTTTGCCTTGTACTTGCCGTACTGCTCCAGGTAATCTTCTTCGATTCCTGCTTCCTTAGCGATCTCAGTGATGAGTTTTTTGTCACATGCCTGTGCGATCTCGATGTCGGATCTGAATTCTGCCATTGTTTTCCTCCAAAATTATCTTATATTTTAATATACAATTATTTACTGCAAAAAATTGACCTTTTGCCTTTACGATGTTATTATACTAGCGGAAAACCTAAGTGTAAAACTATTTTTTTAGCAGTTAAGTTGAAGTTTTGTTCAAGTTAAATAAGTTCTAATCCCTATTTTACTAATGTCAAGGAGCAAAAAATGTCATTATACTCATACAGGGTGTTTCTCGAGGTAGTTGACTCGGGATCCTTCGTAAAAGCTTCTGAGAAACTCAGTCTCTCCCCCTCCGCCGTGAGCCATGCCGTAAAGTCTCTGGAGAATGAATTCGGCTTCAGTCTGTTCATCCGTAACCGCTCCGGCGCTTCCGTCACATCTTCCGGCGAGCGTGTCCTTCCCTACATCAGGAGCCTCATAAGGCTTCAGGACAACATCGAGCAGGAAGTGAACATCATAAACAACTACGACGTGGGAGCAGTCCGCATCGGGCTGTTTTCATCCGTCGCGTCCAACTGGTTCATAAAGATCCTTCACAGCTTCAAGGAAAAGAATCCCGCCATCGACGTCGTCTTCCAGCAGGGTGACTACGCGGACATCATGGGCTGGCTCAGGTCCGGCACTGTGGACATGGCCTTCACCACAGATGAACTGGCCAAGGACACCAACTTCGTGCCCCTTAAGTCTGACCCTCTCATCTGCGTTACATCGGGAGACTTCGTTCCCAGGAACTTTATGTCCATCACCCCGGAGGATCTTAAGAACAATCCTCTTATTATAAACAAGGAATGCGAGGAGTACGACGCAAAGAAGTTCCTTCAGGCGAATGACCTTCATCCTGATGCCTACTATGAGACCGTGACCCACCAGACCCTCTTTGCCATGGTAAGAGAAGGCATGGGAATCTGCCTGATCCCTGAGCTCGTTGCCTCTGCTGCCCCGGAGGGCGTGAAAAAATTTCCTATCCAGGGAAACCCTTCAAGGATCATCGGCCTCACCTATTCAGACCCCGACACCATATCCCCCGCCTCCCGCCTTCTGACGGATGAAATAAAGGACTATGTAAATACTCTTTAGTATGAAGAATATTCTTATGCAGAAGGCTCCCTGCCCTTGAATTATTATGCTTCATATGCTATACTGTATTATTATTCTATACTGGGTAAAAAGGACCATTTATACTGATGACTGACAAGCGTAAAGGCGAACTTATGATGGTGGCCTGCGGCGTGCTCTGGAGCATGAGCGGCATCACCATGAAATACATAAACTGGAACCCCCTTCTCATCGTAGGCGGAAGAGGCGTTTTCAGTGCACTGATCATTTTCATATCCATGAAGATGTCAGGCTATAAACTCAAGGTGACAAAGAAATCTCTGGGAATAGCCTTCCTCACCTTCATGAACCTGGTGCTCTTCGTATCAGCCAACAAGTATACCACGGCGGCCAACGCCATAGTTCTCCAGTATACGGCGCCAATCTTTGTACTCATCGTGACGGCCTTCATCCTCAAGAGAAAGCTGAGAAGCTTCGAGATCCTGACGGTATTCGCAGCCCTCATCGGAATCGTCCTCTTTTTCATGGATCAGGTTTCCGGAAACGGCATGTCGGGAAATATCATGGCTGTTGCATCCGGCTTCTTCATGGGTATCATGTATGCCCTGACCGGTGAAATCAAGGATGACGGAGAGAGGATCTCAGGACTGGTTCTCGGTCACACTGCCCTGGCAGTCATCTGCATCCCTCTTGGATATATATTCACGGATCACTCTGAGATCACTCTGATACCCATACTTCTCGTGGTATTCCTGGGAGTGGTCCAGATGGGAGTTCCCTACTCCCTCTACGGACGCGCCACTGCCCTTATCTCAGGAGTTGAAGTATCCCTGATCTCCATGATAGAGCCCATACTGAACCCCATCTGGGTCGCTCTGATCTACGGAGAGATCCCCGGCTCCCACGCCCTTATAGGAGCAGTACTCATCATCGGCGCAGTTATCGCCTACACAATAATCGATGCCAGATCACCGGAACTTCCGGCTGATAATATAACTGAAACCATCAAGGAGGAAAACATATGAAACCGGATACCATCTGCCTTCATTCAGGCTATGAAGCAAAAAACTCACAGGCAAGACAGCTTCCCATCTACCAGAGCACCACATTCAAGTATGACACTTCTCAGGATATGGCAAAGCTCTTCGAACTGGATTCCGACGGATATATGTATTCCCGCCTTGCCAATCCCACCTGCGACTATGTAGCAGCCAAGATCGCGGCTCTCGAGGGAGGCTCAGCTGCTCTCCTCACATCATCAGGTCAGGCGGCCAATTTCTTTGCAGTATTCAATATCGCAGGAAACGGAGACCACGTAGTGGCATCTGCAACCATCTACGGAGGCACCTTCAATCTATTTGCTGTAACCATGGCAAGAATGGGCGTTGAATTCACCTTTGTTGACCCTCTTTGCTCAGATGAAGAACTTGAAGCAGCCTTCAGACCCAACACCAAGGCAGTATTCGGCGAGACCATCGCTAATCCTGCCCTTACGGTATTTGATATCGAGCGCTTCGCAAAGGCCGCTCATTCCCACGGTGTTCCCCTTATCGTGGACAACACCTTCGCTACCCCAATCCACTGCAGACCCATTGAATGGGGAACTGACATCGTGACCCACTCCACCACCAAGTACATGCAGGGAACAGCATCCATCATCGGAGGCTGCGTAGTGGATTCCGGTAAATTCGACTGGAACAAATATCCTGACAAGTTCCCGGGACTCACAACTCCCGATGAGAGCTATCACGGAGTAGTATATACAGAGAAGTTCGGTCTCGGCGGAGCCTTCATCACCAAGGCCGTTGCCCAGCTCATGCGCGACTTCGGTTCAACCCCTTCCCCTCATGACGCCTACCTTCTTGAACTTGGCCTTGAAAGCCTTCAGGTAAGGATCGCACGTCATACGGAGAACGCCCTTAAGATCGCGGAATTCCTCAAGAGCGACCCCAGGATCTCCTGGATCAACTATCCCGACCTTCCCGACAACCCTTACT
>CAMPCK010000153.1 GCA_946645735.1 uncultured Clostridia bacterium | reverse complement strand
AAAATGAGGCATCTTACTAAGATGCCTCTTTTTATATGCTGTTGAATTGTGGACTTATCAGCGGAAAATATGCAGTCCGAAGGATGAGGAAAGATAGCGGAGCATTGCTTTTCCTGCGATGCAGTTTCCTTTGCTGTCAAGAGATGGTCCGTAGATTCCTATGCCCATTTCCTTATCGACGACAGACATGAGCCCGCCGCCTACACCGGATTTGGTGGGGAAGCCCACTTCAACTGCGAACTGGCCGGACCCGTCATACATACCGCAGGTGAGCATAAGAGTCTTGACTATGCCGGCGGTGTTTTTGGAAATGATCCTTTTGCCGGATGAGGGATCAACGCCCCCAAGAGAGAGGAGAAGCCCCATATTGGCAAGGGACACGGCGCTTACGCTTAAGGAGCACATGGCCGTATACAGGCTCAGTATGTTTTCGACGTCGCTTGTAATGATGTCCTTGGATTTGAGAAGCCAGCCTATGGCCCTGTTTCTGGAACAGTTTTCCATTTCTGATCTGAATACCTTCTCATCCAGCATAACCTTGGGATCGCTCATGAGGATCCTTGAAAACTCCAGAAGTTCGCTGAAGGTGCAGACCTCAAGAAGAAGGTCTGAAACTGCGATGGCGCCGGAGTTTATCATGGGATTGTAGGGCTTGCCGGAATAGAGGTCAAGCTCAACAATGGAGTTGAAAGCTTCACCTGAGGGCTCCATGCCTACCCGGTTAAATACCGCATCATAGCCGCATTTCTCGAGGGCGGCGCAAAGGGTTATAATTTTTGAAATACTCTGAATGGAGAACCTGGTTGAGCAGTCTCCTGCAGTGAAAAGTTCTCCTTCCCTGGTCCTTAAGGCTATGCCAAGCGCGTTCTTGTCAGCTTTCTTAAGTTCAGGTATGTAGGACGCGACTTCTCCGCCGGGGATCACCTGGCGGCCAAGCCTAAGGGCGGTTTCAATGGAAGTCTGAATAAAATCCTTTTCCATAACTCGCCTCCTTGTAATTTATCTTAATTTTTTTGCAAGTGCCTCGATATACTGAGGGGATGAGCCGCAGCAGCCGCCGATGTATTTAACGTTGGCGATCTCAGCTGCCTTGGATACCTCTCTTGCGAAATCCTCGTAGTCTATTTCAGCTCCGCCTTCAACCTTGGGCATGCCGGCGTTCGGCTTATAGATCAGGGGCATGTCAGTTGCTTCACCGAATTCCTTTATGATGGGAAGAGTTTCCTCGGGACCTTCGGAACAGTTGAGGCCGACAGCTTCAGGACTGAACTGAGCCAGCTCCTTGACTATCTGGGAAGGGGTGTTTCCGAACATGGTCCTTCCGCCTTTTTTGGGATTGTACTTGGTGAAACTCATGGAGCAGAGAAGGGGAGTGTCATAGGCTCTTGCCTCCTCACATGCGATCTTGAGCATTTCAAGATCCATGAAGGTCTCAAGAAGGATGCCGTCCGGTTTCTCCATCATGCCGTACTTCATCATTTCCCTGAAAACTTCCCTGGCTTCTTCCTTTGCGATATTTCCGAAGGGGATGAGAAGGCCTGTGAGAGGACCTATATCGAGAAGAACTTTGGCGCGGCCTTTGGCTGCATTTTTTGCAAGAGCCACACCTTCTCTTACCGCTTCTTCAACGGTGAAGTCGTAGGGCTCAACGGAGGGACGGTTTGCACTGAAAGTGTTGGAAAGAATGAAATCCGATCCGGCATTTATGAATTCATCTGCCAGCTCCATGACCTTATCGGGGAAGAGTTTGTTATATCTCCAGACAGGACCCTTATCGTCTGTTTTGGCCCAGAGGCAAGTGCCGTTGGCACCGTCAAGCAAAAAGATGTCTTTCTTCATAGTTTTTCCTCCATAGTCAATATGAACAGTTACTTAAAGGCCGGAAGCCTCTTCTCGATGACATATGCCAGTATGCCGATGGCTATACCGCTTATGAGACCCGAGAAGAGAAGGACCGGGAAGTAACTCATGATAGCTGTATTTGATAAAAGTATGCAGGCTGTCATCAGCTGGCCCAGGTTATGGCAGACGCCGCCTGCCATGCTGACTCCCACCATGCTGAAAAGCTTCGTTCTGTAAAGCAGGTACATGATGACGATACTAAGTATTCCTCCTGCCAGGGAGTAGATCATGCCGAAAACTCCGCTGAAGAGGAGGCCTGCCGCCAGGATCCTTACCATGTTTATGGTGAAGGCATACTTGAAGTCCATGCGGTACAGGGCGATGATTATGACGAGGTTTGCCAGGCCCAGCTTGATTCCGGGAACGGGAACCGGTATGGGAATCAGAACTTCCACATAGCTGAAGATCAGTGCGAGGGCGGCGAACATGGCGCTGATGGCGAGAAGCCTGGTCCTCACATCAGCGCGGGAAGGGGATTTAGTCTGAGATGACATCAGCTTCACCTCCCTCTTTATTATCGATCTCAACCACGACCCGGTTTGGGAGACAGACTATGCTGTCATTTCCGTGGGAGATTTTTCCGTGCTCCACGCAGATCTGATTCTTGCAGCTTGAGGATTCCATGCGTACGGTGCCGCCTTCGATGACGACCACGTTGGTGTGACCGTCCCGGCTGATCTCAATGGTCTGATCGGAATTGAGATCGTAGATTCCGTAGAGCTCACCGTCCACTGTGACCCTGACGTCTGTTCCCTGAAATTCCTTTACAAGAGGGCTCAGGGAGACTAAGATTCCTGCCGCAATTATTAAAATGAAAAGAATAATATCTGCTTTCTTTATCATGGCCCTATTATATCACATATATTTGGTCTGTAACAGCAAAAAACACAGGAGACAGGCGGGGTACGGCTATGGTATAATAAATATGATATGTTCAAAAAAATATTGCTGAAACTGAATATTTTGCTCCTGATCCTTATGATGCTCATGCAGACGGGATGCGGGAAAACAGAAGAGACATGGACCGGATACACTAAGCAGTCCTTCTATTTTGATACCATCTGTGAGGTGACGGTGCTGGGCTTTAATGAGGGGATCTTAAAGGAGAACACAGAAGAGGCCTTCATGGAAGAAGCGGAGTCTGTGATCACCGATACCTTCAGCCTCTTGAGCGACTACGAGAAGATGCTTTCAAGGACCGTGGAGAGTTCTGACATTTCGAGGATAAACGATTCAGAGGGTGAAGCGGTAAGCGTAAACCCTGAGACCCTGGAAGTCATAAACAAGGGAATCGAATTCGGTGAACTATCGGGAGGAGTCTTCGATATCACCGTGGGAAAGGCATCTGAACTCTGGGACTTCCATGAGAGTATCACTGATGAGCCATCAAAGGTGCCCGATGCTGCAGATCTCGCGGAAGCTGCAAAGCATATTGATTACAAGGGGATTTCAGTGGATTCAGGAGCCTCAGCTGTTAAACTTTCAGACCCCGAGATGC
>CAMPCK010000152.1 GCA_946645735.1 uncultured Clostridia bacterium | reverse complement strand
AAACTACACCGTTTTCGAACTTGATGAACTTGTAAGGGCCTGCTCCCATAGGTTCAGTTGTCTTAGCACGAACTGTGGAAAGGTCACCTTTGTCAAATCCGAACTTGTTGTTGTCATAGTCATACTTAGCAGGATCGCCATAGTATGAAAGAGGAGCGATGGTTACGCCCAGCTGATAGATAGCTGTAGCATCGACTTCAGTAAGGGTTACCTTTAAGCTGTAGTCGCCGGTCTTCTGGATACCTTCGATCTTGTCAGCGGACTTACCGGTGGTAACACCCTTGGTATACTCGCTGTAGTTTTCCATGTAGGAGAAGAGGCTGGATTCAGCTGCTTCTGTGTCGGAAAGTGTCTTGAGGTCTCCATCATAAGCTTCCTTTAATGCTGTCCAGAAATCATCGATGGTAGCATCTTCTGCAAGCTCGAATCCCCAGTTTGCAGCGCATGCAGCTACGGAATCGTCAGCAGCGTTGTAGCCGTTGTTGATGCAGTAGTCTACGATGGACTGTGCGAATGCGGGACCGGCAGCATCTGCTTCTGCCCAGAATGCTGTCTGAGTAGCTTCATCCCAAAGTGAGAAGTCTGTGTTGTCAGGACCAGCTTCAAGAAGGAGGTCGATGAGTGGAGCCATACCGGAACGATAGTCTTCCATTCCCTTGATAGGAAGTGCGAAGAATGTTGATGATCCATCATATGTAGGGTCTGAAAGAACATACATTGAGAAGATGACATCATCAGCTGTAAGAGGAGTTCCGTCAGAGAATGTCATGTCTTCACGAAGATCGAAATCGTAATCAACGGAACCATCTTCGTTTTCTGTGATCGTAAGATCTGCGGGACCATAATAGTTATAGTCTGTGTTGTTGTAAGGACGTGTTTCTCCGGTCTTACCTTTCTCAACTACAGCACCCTGACGGTCTGTGTTAAGAAGAGCAACGGAGGTCATTGTTGCAACGTCCTGGTCATAAGCGGTTTCAGCAAAGAACGGTGAGAACTTGCTGGAGAAGTTGGAATAACCAACTACCAGAGGCTTGTCTGTAGCGCCTGCACTGGAACCACCGCATCCTACAAATGCAAATAAGCACATTGAGAGGATGAGGATGATAGCAAGAGTTTTTTTCATTTCCTTTCTCTCCTTTTTAAATAAATAATATTAATCAGCATAATTGCCAAATAATAACAATTATGGTTCCTCCTGATGTACACCGTACATCAGAAAGGGAGTACTCCCTTTCGGGATTAGGTTATAATATGCTCCACTGTATCGTATTATAATATTTTTTCATGCAAAAAGCAAGTACGCCATTAAGTACCTTGATGGCGAGATAGAGCATGCTTTTGAGGGCCTCGCCGCCGGTTCCATGGAAGATCAGGTACAGGGCAGATGTGCCGAATCCCAGGGCTGCGAAAAATATAAGTATTATGCACGAAGGCGGTATACGGTTATTCGCAGTCTCAAATATATATCCCCTTATCTCCTTCCCTTCCATGAGAAGTTTGACCAGGTACCAGGCCAGGGCAAAATATGCGCAGACCTCTCCTATGAGCGGTATGATCACGTAGAAGCTTCCTATGGCGCAATCTGCGTCACTCATGCCGGAGGTGACAATGGAGGCCAGAAGAAGCAATGCAAGAAGGACCAGGTTCACCGTCGTCTTCTTCCTCTCCTGATCTCCGCAGGCCATATGATAGGTCTTTCCTCCGTAGGAGTATTTACCGTCGGAGCCCTGGGTATAATCTTTTAAATAGTCTTTTCTTTTGGGGCTTTTTGCCATTGTCTTTTCCTTTTATTCGATTCCCGTAAGGTCAAACTCATCAAGCCACTTGCCCGCCTTCTCACAGACACCCTTTAATGTCTCCTGATCAAAGGGGCTCTGCATTCCGGCGTTCTCCAGAAGCTTGGTGAATACTTCAGATCCGCCCTGCTCTGTATATGCCATGTAGTGTTTCCATGCATCGTCATAGTCATCCTGGATCATTGCCCAGAATTCCAGAGCAACGGTCTGAGCAAGGCAATAATCGATGTAATAGAACGGATTGCCGTAAATATGTGACTGTCTCTGCCAGCCCATGCCCTCTGAATAGAATGGTATCTCTCCGTCCAGTTTCATCCAGGGCATGTATATCCCCAGAAGTCTCTTCCACTCTGCGTGTCTTTCGGCAGGTGTGAGTTCAGGATGTTCGTATACTATGTGCTGGAAGTGGTCTACCATGGTCCCGTAAGGGATGAAGGTCACGGAGCTTGCCAGATGGCTGTACATGAACTTTCTTGCATCAGCTCCGAAGAAATCCTCTGCAGATTTCCATCCAAAGAATTCCATGCTCATTGAATGCACTTCACAGGCTTCGAGGCTTGGCCAGATAGTTCCCATGGGAACACGTTTCCTGTTGTACCAGGATGCGAAAGCGTGCCCTGCTTCATGAGTCATGGTCTCCACATCTCCCTGCGTTCCGTTGAAGTTAGCGAAGATGAAAGGTACTTCATAATCTTCAATGCTGTCGCAATAACCGCCTCCTTCCTTGCCTTCCTTGGCAAGAAGGTCCATAAGCTCCCCATCCAGCATGGTATTGAAGAATTCGCTGGTTTCAGGAGAAAGTCCGTCATAGAATCTCTTTGCTGCCTGGATTATCTCGTCAGGAGTTCCCTGCGGTCTGGGGTTTCCGGAGCGGAAAGAAAGAGCATTATCTGCGAAGCTCATGGGATAAGTCTTACCCAGGCGTTCTGCCTGTTTTCTGTAGATAGAATCTGCGATGGGTACCAGATACTTAACAACTGCTTCTCTGAACTTCTCCACGTCGTTCTTGTCATAACAGTTTCTGGTCATTCTGGCATAACCCATCTCAATATAGTTTTCGCCGCCGAGCTTCCTGCCCATCTCATCTCTTAAATGAGTCAGATCGTCGTATATGGAATCCAGCTTAGCCTGATTATCCTTATACCACTGGCCGTCTGCTTTCCAGGCTTCAAGCCTTGTCTCATCATCGGCATCTGTCTTGTACTTGCCGATATTGGTCACGGTCAGAGTTTCTCCTCTGAAGTCTATCTTTGAATTGGCGATGAGCTTGTCATACTCTGTGACAAGGTCGTTCTCCTTCTGCATGAGGGGAACAAGTTCAGGCTTGAAGGTCTTGAGTTCAAGCTCCGCATTGATAAAGACTACTTCACCGAACTCTTCGGCCAGTTCTTTGCGGTAAGGTGATGCGAGAAGTGTTCTGGTCCACTGCTCATCGTACTCCATGAGTTCGGGTCCTGCGGCATTCCAGAAATTCATTTCCTCATCGTAGAATTCATCCCTGGTATCGATGGAATGTCTGATATATGTAAGGGTGGATAAGGTCTTCACATGTCTGTCGATCTTGTCCTTCTCAACAAAAAGAGATCTGGCCTCTTCATAGTTCTT
>CAMPCK010000151.1 GCA_946645735.1 uncultured Clostridia bacterium | reverse complement strand
TATAAACTGTGGTCAGACAATTACGGAAGAAACATGATCAAGACCACCATGTTTATCAGTTTTATTGGATTCTCAGTCGTTTCAGTATCGTCCAGCTCCAACGTTTATTCAGAGTGGGTTTGGATGTATCTGGTGCTTCTCTCAACATACGTGATAACACTGGATGAAACTGTAACTGAGAACGGAGGGGAATATGAGAATTTGTGTTATAACCTTTCATGATACATTGAATTTCGGGGCGACTCTTCAGTGCACTGCCATGTCGCGCTACCTTGCAGGGAAGGGACATGATGTAAAGGTCATCAATTATCTTCCTGACTATGTCATGGACAAGAAGAGCACCATGAAGGAAATAAGGAATATCGGCAAGTCTTCCAACAAGGCAAAGGCTCTGATAAAGGGATTCGCCTATCTTGCCAAAAGCGGGGATATCAATAACAAGAACCGCTGCTACGAGGAATTCCTGAATGCCAACGTTTATCGTACGGATGCTTATCATACCTTCGATGAACTCATGAAGAATCCTCCTGAAGCAGACCTTTTCATCTGCGGAAGCGATCAGATCTGGAATCCTGCCCTGACAGGCGGGAAGCTTGATCCCTCATTCTTCTTAAGATTTGCTGATGGAAATAAGGCGGCCTACGGCGTAAGCGTGGGTGAACTTGACATTACGAGTGAAGCAGATGCCTTAAAGGAACTGACCTGCGACATGGCTGCAGTTTCTGTACGCGAGAAGTCAGTGGCTGTGGATATGGCCTTTGCCATTGAGAGAGACGTGGATGTGGTCCTCGACCCCACACTTCTTCTCGATAAGAATGAATACATGAAGATGGAGAGCTCATCTCCTGTCATGGATAAACCCTATCTTCTTCTGTACAACGTACAGAATTCAAAGGAATCTGTAGATACAGCAAGGAAGATAGCATCTGAAAGAGGACTGGAAATTATAGATATTTCACCCAATCCCTTCTCAAAGGTTGACGGAGCTAAGAAACTTCTGGATATCGGTCCCGGAGAGTTCCTGAGACTCTTTGACAAGGCGGACTATGTGGTTACGAATTCTTTCCACGGAACAGTATTTTCCATAATCTATGAGAAGGAATTCCAGGCCCTCGGACACAGCAAGAGAGCGGGAAGAACTTACGACCTGCTGGATTCCCTGGACCTTCTTGACAGGTTTATCAGGGAGCCCTCTGAAGCTGAGGGAGAACCCATAGACTATGAGAAGGTAAGGGAGCTTCTCTCAAACAGAAGGGCACACAGCACAGAATATTTAGAAAGCCTGCTGTAAATCATATAACTGATGAAAGGCAAAATTAATTAATGAGCAGAGAAGGGAAACTGGTCAAAAACACCCTTGTGCTGTCAATCGGAACGTTTCTACCCAAGGCAGTGTCATTCATTACACTGCCTATTCTTACAGGGTATCTGACGAAGGCTGAATACGGTACCTACGACCTCATTACGGTCCTGGTAGCTCTGATACTGCCGGCTGCGACCCTGCAGATCCAGGCAGCTGCCTTCAGGTTCCTCATTGAAGTACGGGATAAAATTGATGAAGAGAAGAAGATAATAACAAATATCTTCTGCTTTATTGTACCCATGTCTCTGATAGCACTGGCGATTCTTTTCTTTTGCTTAAGGGGAATAGATCCTCTTGTAAGGATCCTGATCTGCCTCTTCCTTCTGGCGGATATAGGTGAGAATTCAGCAAGGCAGGTATGCAGAGGGCTGGACAATACCAAGGACTATTCCATAAGCGCCATCATCTCATCCCTTGCCAAGATGCTCTGCATAGTGATCTTTGTATATTTCATGAGAACTGGCCTAGTTGGTACGGTGGCAGCGCTTCTCGCATCATCCCTTTTCGGATTCGGATATATTTTCTTTAAAACTAAACTCTACAGATATATCGACAGAAAAAGCTTCGATAAGGAACTCCTCAAGGAAATGCTTAAGTATTCCTGGCCCATGGTTCCGAACAGCATATCAGCCTGGGTAATGAGAGTATCAGACCGAATCGTTGTCGTGGCTTTTATGGGACTTCCTGCCAACGCTGTTTATGCTGTAGCAAACAAGATCCCGAGCCTTCTTAATCTGGCTCAGAACACCTTCACCCTTGCATGGCAGGAGAATGCATCCATCGTTTCAAAGGATGATGATGCCAGTGAATATTACTCCTCCATGTTCAGAACCATGTTTGATCTCATGGCGGGATTCTTTGGTGTGATCATCGCGTCTACGCCGCTTCTCTTCAAGATACTGATCAGGGGAGACTACGGAGAGGCATATAACCAGATGCCCATCCTCTTTGTGGCTATGTTCTTTTACAGCATGTCCACTTTCCTGGGAGGAATCTATGTAGCATATATGAAGTCAAAGAGTGTCGGAGTTACGACCACCATCGCAGCCATCATAAATCTGGTGACGGATATAGGGCTCATTAAATTTATAGGACTCTATGCTGCATCGGGCTCGACGCTCATCAGCTATATTTTCCTCTTCCTGTACAGAATCATTGATGTTCAGAAGATAGTTAAGGTAAATTATGATAAGACCCATACTTTCCTGATCATAGGAATAATGGTCGTTGAAAGCGTGCTCTGCTTCCTGCAGATGCCTGCTTTGAACGTGCTGAATGCAGTGATCGGAATAGTTATGTTCGTTATCCTCAATAAATCGCTGATCCGCACAGCTTCACGTAAACTTAAGGCTGTGACCAAAAGAAAGGAAGGCTGAAAACCCATGAAGGATAAAATCAAAAAAATGCTGCCCTTCCTGGCAGAAGGTGTCAGAAACCGCAGAATAAAGAATAAACTGAATGAAGAATTTGAAGCCTTCAGAGATCACTGGATGCACTCCTCTGTGACAAAGGAAAAGGCTGGATACTCTATTCTTCTGGACGGACATGCTCTCGAAAAGGGTATGACCAGCAAGGAGCCCAGATGCTTCGGAGTCAAGAAGGTGAACGGCATCATCAGGTGTCTTAAGTACTACGACTCCAACAACTGGGAGCATGATTTCGCATATGATCTCGGTATAAGCGTGCTCAGTGAGTACTGCAGATTCTACGAAGATCACGGCTGGACAGGTGAAGAAGAATACAAGGCAGCCAAGGGATATATCGAGGGTAAGACAGCCGGCTTCAGCACAGGAGCTTTCACCTTGAGAAAAGAAGAGTTCATGGATGATGCCATGATCGACTATGACAAGTTCCTCAAGAGCAGACATTCCTTCAGGGAGTTTGAAAACCGCAAGATCTCAGAAGAAGATGTCCTCAAGGCAGTGGACATGGCCATCAAATCCCCCACAGCCTGCAACAGGCAGATGTGCAAGATATATTATCTGAGAAGCGATGAAGCTAAAGAGAAGTTCATACCTTTCTCCCACGGATTCACGGGATTCAATGAGG
>CAMPCK010000150.1 GCA_946645735.1 uncultured Clostridia bacterium | reverse complement strand
CCGGCGATCGTGCCCGATCAGGACAAATGTATCAAATGCCGCATGTGCATGAAGATAGGTTGTCCGGCTATAATGGTAACTGAAAAAGGTGTCGAAATAGACCATACCCTCTGCGTCGGCTGCGGAGTCTGCACAGAACTCTGCAAATTCGGAGCGCTTGGAAGTAACGGAGAGGAGGCCTGAAAATGAAAGACAGCATCAACATCATGATAGTCGGAGTAGGAGGCCAGGGTTCTCTTCTGGCATCCAAGCTCCTGGGTAAGATATTCCTTGAGAACGGCTTTGACGTCAAGGTATCTGAAGTTCACGGAATGAGCCAGAGAGGCGGTTCCGTACTTACATACGTAAGAGTGGGCGAGAAGGTATACAGCCCGATAATAGACGAGGGAGAAGCAGATTACGTAATAAGCTTCGAGATCCTCGAAGCAGCAAGAGCTGCAAAATTTCTTAAAAAAGACGGTAAGATCATAAGTAATCTTCAGGAGATAAATCCAATGCCGGTGGTTGCCGGAAAGGCTGAATATCCCGTATCCCTTGCTGAAAAGATGAAGGACATGGGAATCGATATCGACGCTTTCGACGCGCTTCAGCTGGCAGAGGAGGCCGGCTCTTCCAAGGCCGTCAACCTCGTACTGATGGGAAGACTTTCAAAGCACTTCGGATTCTCCGAAGAAGAGTGGATCGAGACCATCGAAAAATCCGTCCCTGCCAAATTCCTTGAAATGAATAAAAAGGCATTCAGACTCGGCAGAGACTCGTAACTTAAGGAGAAACAATTGGTTTTTTCAAGTTCTGTATTTTTGTTTGCATTCCTGCCATTGACTCTGCTGGTATATTTTCTTATACCGGCAGGCTTTGTTATGGCAAGAAACACGGCGCTTCTAATAGCCAGCCTTATTTTTTACGGCTGGGGGGAGCCGAAGTACATCATCGTGATGTTAGTATCGATCATCGCGAACTACGTACTTGCTTTACTTATAGACAAATATAATACCGCAGGAAAAAGAAGCATGGCGAAAGCCATGCTTGTTGTCGATGTGGCTGTAAATCTCGGACTTCTCGGATTTTTCAAATATACGGATTTCCTGATCGATACCGTAAACGGCATCACAGGAGCTGACTTCGATCTTCTGGAGATCGCCCTGCCGATAGGCATCAGCTTTTACACGTTCCAGGCGATGTCATACGTTATCGATGTTTACAGAGGAAAGGTGGAAGGACAGAAGAACTTCATTATCCTCGCTACATACATCACGCTTTTCCCTCAGCTCATCGCAGGTCCGATAGTCAGGTATTCAGATGTTGAGAAACAGATGAAAAAGAGGACCTCAGACAAGGAAAGGATCTCAGTCGGAATAAGAAGGTTCATAATCGGCCTTTCCAAAAAGATACTGATAGCAAATCAGATGGCAGTGATCTGGGATGAGATATATGCGATGGTCGCTCAGGGAGATGATCCGGGAGCTGCGCTTTGCTGGATCGGAGCCGTAGCCTTTACGTTCCAGATCTACTTTGACTTCAGCGGTTATTCCGATATGGCAATAGGACTCGGAAAGATACTGGGATTCGACTATCTGGAGAACTTTAACTATCCGTACATCTCTGCTTCCATAACGGAGTTCTGGAGAAGATGGCACATGAGCCTTTCTTCCTGGTTCAAGGAGTATGTGTATATCCCCCTCGGAGGAAACAGGAAGGGACTTCCCAGGCAGCTTGTAAACATAGCGATAGTCTGGGCGCTTACAGGCCTCTGGCATGGCGCAAGCTGGAACTTCGTACTCTGGGGCGTATACTACGGGGTGCTTCTCATAGCTGAAAAACTTTTCCTTCTGAATATTCTTGAGAAGATACCGTCAAAACTCGGATTTATAAGACACATCTATACCATGTTTTTTGTAATACTGGGATGGGTCATATTCAATATCACTGACTTCAGCGTTCTGGGCAATTATATAGCCCTCATGTTCGGCGCGGGAGGATCATCACCGGAGCTCACGATGTACTACGCGAAGTCAGCGGCCGTGCTGATGGCTGCCGCAGTGATCGCGTCGCTTCCCGTCGCAGGATATATTTCAAAGAAACTGGATAAGAATCTCATGTTCTATACCACAAAGGATATGGCTGAGACTTTCGTGCTTCTCATACTTCTTCTGATGAGCATAGCATTCCTTGTGAGCGGAAGTTACAATCCTTTCCTGTATTTCAGATTTTAGTGAGGTCAGAGCATGCAGGAAAAAAGAAACAACAGACAACTTAATAAGACTCAGAGCGGAAGGCACGTGGATATCTTCCTCACATTCGCGGTGATGATCGTGATGCTGGCAGTGATAATAGGATCTGCAGTCCTTCCCGACAGGGACAAATCAGAAAACGAGAACAGGTTCCTGACACAGGCGCCGTCTTTCAGCATAGAGGATATTTTGAGCGGCGAGTACCAGGAGAAACTTGAGGAATACCTGTCGGATCAGATCATAGGAAGAGACAACTGGGTAAAGATAAGATCATCCGTATTGAAAAGCATAGGATATAACGATATAAACGGGGTATATATCCCGGATGACGGAAGGCTAATAGAAAGAAAGACTCAGGCAGATTTCAGAGCTTCCAGATTCAAGTCGAACCTGGATCAGGTCGTGGAGCTCAATAATGAGGTATCCGAAGCAGGCACTCAGGTGAGGGTTATGCTGGTGCCTACTGCAGCCTATTCCTACAGGAATGAGGCGAACTTAAGCACCAACTACGATGAGGGGGAAGCACTCTCGCTGGCTGCGGACATCCTCGGCGAAATGTACGTGAAGCTCGATGAAGAATTCATGCCTGACGGTGAGCATAAAGACGGCTATTACTATATGACCGACCATCACTGGAATTATGACGGAGCCATGAAGGGCGCATCTATCTACAGAAGCGCACTTGAGCTTGAAGAAAAAGAATATACTGCTGAGGAGCTTACGGACGATTTCAAGGGAACTCTTTATTCTAAGGTCCTTCTGAGCGAGCTCATAAGGGACAGCATCTGCGTACCCGGGGAGTCCCTTGATACAGACGTGACCGTCACTATAGACGGTGAGACCTATGATTCAATCTACTTTATGGACAGGCTGGAGAATAAGGATAAATACGAAGTGTTCTTCGGCGGCAATTACGACAGGGTGGATATAAGGAATAACGGAACAGAGACCAGGCGCAAGCCTAAGCTGCTGATCGTAAAGGATTCATACGCCAATTCCTTCGTGCCGTTCATCCTTGACGATTTCAGCGAGATCACGATGGTGGATCCCAGGTACTTCAGAGGATCCGTAAAAGACCTTGCTCTGGACGGGGAATACGATCAGGTGCTGATCCTGTTCAACGTGACTGACTTTTCTGAAGAAAAGATGACTCTCAATATGTCTTTGCTTTCATAATGTGATATAA
>CAMPCK010000149.1 GCA_946645735.1 uncultured Clostridia bacterium | reverse complement strand
CGGATCCGCCCTCAGAAACGACGGAGTGGAAAGTCTCCTCGAGACCCTGGATATCTTCACAGAAGAAAAGGATTATCCGGAAGACTTCGGAGCTCTCGTATACAAGATCACAAGGGACAGCACTGGAAACCGTCTCACCCATATGAAAATAACCGGCGGCGTCCTAAGAAACAAGATGCAGCTTGTGACATCAGAAGAAGATGGAACAGAGGTCACGGAGAAGGCGGAGCAGATCCGCCTGTATAACGGAGATAAGTTCAAAACCGTTAATCAGGCTGAGGCGGGAATGCTTTGCGCGGTTCTGGGGCTCAAGAACACCTACAGCGGACAGATCCTGGGAAGCCATGGATCTTCCGGCTCCAAGCCCTTTATTGAGCCTGCCCTTACATATACTCTCGACCTTCCCGATGGGGACGATCCCGTGCCTGTACTTCAGAAACTGAGAGAACTGGAGGATGAGGATCCCACTCTTAAGGTCATCTGGGAGGAGCGCACGAGAGAGATCAAAGTGAGCGTCATGGGAGAGCTCGAGAAGGATCTTCTCATGGAAAAAATCCCTGAAAGATTCGGGATAAGGATCGGTTTCAGCCAGGGAAAGGTAATATATAAGGAAACCATAGATGAGACCGTGGAGGGCATAGGCCACTATGAACCCTTAAGACATTATGCCGAAGTAAGGCTTCTCATGGAGCCCCTTCCTGAAGGTTCAGGCCTTGTCTTTGAAACAGGAGTGTCCGAGGATGAACTTGCAGGAAACTGGCAGCGCCTCATCATGAAGCACCTTCTGGAAAGAAGACATAAGGGTACTGCAATAGGAGCGGAGATCACGGACATGAGAATCACCCTCATAAACGGCCGTGCCCACCTTAAGCATACTGAGGGCGGAGACTTCAGACAGGCCACCTACAGGGCGGTAAGACAGGGACTGAGAAAGGCTCTGGCTCACGGAGCTGTAAGGATACTTGAACCCTTCTACGATTTCAGCGTGACGGTACCCCTTAAATACGTGGGACGCGTCATGACGGATATGGACAGGATGTCCGCATCCTGCCGCCTTGAAGACAGCGGCGACCCGGAGCTTGCCTTAATAAAGGGCAGGGGACCCGTTGCCACCTTAAGGGAATATCAGATGGAGCTCAACACCTTCAGCGAAGGCATGGGAAGGTTCGATGCACTTCCCGGAGGCTACGGCAGGTGCCACAATGAAGATGAGATCATGTCAGACTCCTCCTACGACTGCGATTCCGACGTGTACAACCCCTGCGGTTCTGTCTTTACAGACCACGGGGCAGGCGTATATGTGGACTGGGATATGGTGGACGATATAGCCCACACCGAGGGAGGCTTAAGAGGACTTAAGGAAGACCTGAACATAGCCGATACGCCCGTAAGGAGCGCATCCGGAAAAGGCTCTGAAGACGAGAAATCCTTAAATGCCATCTTCGAAAAGACCTACGGAAAGAGCAAGCGCGACGAGCAGCTTCTTAAGCAGGCCAGATCCCGTGCCACCAGGCGTGAGGACCGGGAGGAAAATTATCCCAGACCCAATCCCAGGTCAAGGAAGGGAAAGGGCAGGACCTACTATGTGGTGGATGGATATAACGTGCTCTTTTCCTGGGATGAATTTAAGGATCTAAGAGAAGCCAATATCGATGCAGCAAGGGAAGCACTCATTGACGTCCTTGAGAACTACCAGGGATTCACGGGAACCGGCATGGCCCTCGTCTTTGACGGATATAAGCTTAAGGGAAATCCGGGCACGAGACATAAGTACGGAGACCTGGACGTCATATATACCAAGGAAGCGGAGACTGCGGACAGGTTTATCGAGGAGTTCGCCTTTGAAAAGGGAAAGGATTACGATATTACCGTCGTAAGCTCCGACAGGTCCGTCCAGATGTCATCCCTGGGAGACGGAGCGGGAAGGCTTTCCGCAAGAGACTTCTATCAGGAGGTCACGGGGACATCTCAGGAGATAGCCGGTAAACTGAAAAAGTACAGGCTTTCATCAAACAGGCCCTTTGAGAAGGTTTTTTCTGAAAGGGAGAAGTGATTTTGGTGGATAAAGCCCTGGAATCTGTGATATAATAACAATTTGGGAGAAATTAGATAAATGCTTGATATAACACCATTAAAATTTGAAGACGATAAGCTCACGATCCTTGATCAGACTCTTCTTCCGGGAAGAGAGGAATGGATCGAGCTCACTACAAAGGAAGACGTCTGGGACGCCATAAAGAAGCTTAAGGTGAGAGGCGCTCCGGCCATCGGAGTCTGTGCAGCTTACGGACTCTATATATCCGTCAAGGGTTACTGCCCCAAGCGTGACGGAGGATATGAATGTAAGGAGAGAGTGAAGGTATTTCCTGAATATGTGAAGGAAACGGCTGACTATCTCAATTCCTCAAGACCCACAGCAGTAAACTTAAGCTGGGCTCTTAAGCGCATGGTGGCAAGGCTTGAGAAGGCATATGAAGAGGAGCCTGCCCTTAAGTGCCACAATGCAAAAAAGATCCTTCTCAATGAAGCAAAAAAGATCCATCAGGAGGACATCGATGCCTGCATGGCCATGGGAGAATACGGACTTGAACTCCTCAAGCCCGGCATGGGAATAGAAACTCACTGTAACGCAGGAACAATTGCCACTTCCAAGTACGGCACCTGCCTTGCACCCATTCATCTGGGACAGGAGAGGGGCTACGGATTCAAGGTCTTCTGCGATGAGACGAGACCCCTTCTACAGGGAGCAAGACTCACGGCCTGGGAACTTGTGAAGAACGGCGTGGATACCACCCTCATCTGCGACAACATGGCATCCACTGTCATGAAGAACGGCTGGATAGACGCGGTCGTAGTTGGCTGCGACAGAATGGCCGCCAACGGTGACGGAGCAAACAAGATCGGAACCTCCGGCCTTGCCATTCTCGCTCACGAGTACGGAATTCCCTTCTACATGTTCGTTCCCACTTCAACCATTGACCTCAACACTCCCACGGGAGCAGATATTCCCATCGAGCTGAGAGACGGAAATGAGATAGGAGAAATGTGGTACGAGAAGCCCATGGCTCCTGAAGACGTCAAGACATATAACCCTGCCTTCGACGTTACAGATCATAAATATATAACGGCAGTGGTTACGGAGAAAGGTATCGTAAGACCGCCCTATGACATAAACCTTAAAAAAATACTTGAAAGAGACTGAACTTTATGGAAAACAACAGCTTTTTAAATAAATATGCCAAGATACTGGTAATAGTTGCAGTATTCTGCGGAAGCGCATCGGGGCCCATAGCTACCATCATCAGCTGCCCGGCTCTCATGATAGGATTCGGAAGACTCACCATCGCTCTTCCGTTCTTTGCGGTACCGGTTCTCATGAATCCCGAGAAGAGAAAGATGCTTAAGGAACTGGATAAGGAGAAATTC
>CAMPCK010000148.1 GCA_946645735.1 uncultured Clostridia bacterium | reverse complement strand
AACAGATTACTTCTTAAATATACCTATATCATATTTTTCTATGATTGGCAATAGTTCATCCGAATATTTTTCAAAAGATTCGGCCTCGGCCGTAACCTCTATGAGAGCTGCCTTTTCAGTAAGTTCCAGGCTTACGGTTTTTCCTATCTCAGGCATTGCCTTTCTGAAAAAATCCACGAACTCGTTATGGCTCTCATTTACGAAGTTTATATGCCCGAGAAAGTCCATGGTGTCAGGACCTGAGATCTCGTATGATTTCCCTATTCCCTTAAGTTTCAGGGAAACCTGGCGGCCCTTTTCCCCGGCCTCTTTAAGATAAGCGTCGTATGCTTCTCTTACCTTCTCATAGCCCTTTCCTGAGGTATTGAATACCACAGCCCTTTCAAGGGTTGCGGACCTGAGTTCCATTCCTTTGACATTATTCGGCGAAAATTTCTTTGCGACTGTGAAACTTAATTCCATTAAACCGCTTCAACACCCTGGATCTCAGGATAGGTTTCCTTGAGAAGTCTTTCGATAACTCCCTTGATGGTCATGGTTGCTCCCGGGCAGCCTGCGCAGTGTCCCTGAAGCTGAACTCTAACGATATGATCGTCAGTATATTCTACAAACTGAATATCTCCGCCGTCTCTCTGTAAGTAAGGTCTGATCTGTGCTATGGCGTTCTTGATGTTTTCTTCCATTTTATTTCTCCTTAATAATTAAATAGATCTGTTTTTATTGTTTCTCCCGCCCTAGTCTACCACATAGGGTGCGAGTTTCTCACCTTTAAAGAAGTGGATGATGGTTACGTTCTTGGTAACTTCGGTCTTTCCTCCGTAGCTTAAGACTCCCGTAGCGCCCTCAAAGCCGTTGACCTGCTTAAGAGCATCCTTTATATGAGTTCCTCCGGGGATGCCGGTCTCTCTTGCAGTCTCATAGGTCTGGATCAGGGCTCTTCCCTTGGCATCGGTTCCGACCTCCAGGCTCAGAGCATCCAGGTCTGTGTTAACCACATTGTTATATGCATCCTCTATGGCTCTTAAGGCCAAAAGATATGAGTCAAAGGCAGCTGCCATGGCTCCGCTGGGATCTTCAGCATCCTCACCGTATTTTTCGTGATATGCATCCATGAACTTGCCATAGGTGGATGTCGCATCCGCAGCCTGAACAGAAGGATAGGATACGCTCAGTTCAGGGTTGGATGCCATGAACTTCTCGAAGTCCTCGTTATCCCAGTCACGGGTTCCGAGGAACTGAGGAGTATAGTTCATTTCAAGGCACTGGAGCATGAAGTTCTGAGCGATGGAGGGCTGAAGAGCAAGAAGTACGCAGGATGCCCTGCTCTTCTTAAGTTTTTCAATGGTGTCGGTGAAATCATCGGCCTCACCGTTTATCAGATTTTCACTGACTACCATGTCCTGTCTGTTGGTCACGCTTTCAAGTCCGGCTTTGAATCTGAGGATAATGGCAGATGCAGCATCATCTCTGAAGGCCATGACCGTGGCAAAGGATTCCTTGTTGAGTCCCGTGACCGCATACTCAGCCAGAGCTCCTCCCTGTCTCGATTCTGAGAAGGAAGCCGTGAAATAGTAGTCATTATTGACGGCTATAAGGGGGTTGACACTGGTGATGGTGATTCCGGGAGTGCTGGAAGCAACCAGGAAGTCTGATGCCACAAGAGAAAGCACCTCCCCATAGCTTCCGAGTATTACGCTGGGGCTCTGGGTCATAAGCTCCTGGAGAGCCGTTTCAGCATCGTACATATTTGAACGGTTATCGGCATATATGAGTTCAACTTCCTTGCCAAGAACTGTAGGATAAAGGTCATGAGCAAGTTCGATACCTGCTGCCTCATCCTTTCCATACTGCTTATATGCCCCGGAAAGGGGTTCATAAACACCTATTTTTATAGTGGGATCCTTGACTTCAGGACCGTTTCCCATGAATGCGTTCCTGAAATTGGTATACGTAGTATTACCTGTAAGCATGGAGCCTGCAACTATGGCTACAATAAGAACGGCCATAAGTATGACGGCCCTCAGGCTGACGGTCTTTTTTTCTGTTTTATTATTTTTACTCATAGCAAGTTAGATTATATCATATAACCCCCAAGAATTTCAACCGAGGAGCGGATTTTTCATTTAATGTTCATAATTACATACTTTTTAAAATATATGTTTATTTTTTTCTGATTTGTGGTAAAATATTATTGTTAGCGTAAGAGATATGCCCGCGTATTTTATCAGGGGATAATTATGACGCTGGCATTAAGATAATATTTGAAAAATGACGGAGGTAATTTATTATGAAATGGGTTTGCACAGTATGCGGATACGTTTATGAAGGACCTGAGGCACCGGCTGAATGCCCTATCTGCCATGTTCCTGCTGACAAGTTCAAGGCTATGGATGAAGAAAAATCCTGGGCTGCAGAGCACGTTGTAGGAATCGCTCAGGGTGTTGATCCTGAAATCGTTGCAGGTTTAAGATCAAACTTTGAGGGAGAATGCTCCGAAGTAGGTATGTATCTCGCAATGGCAAGAGTTGCACATAGAGAAGGATATCCCGAAATCGGTCTTTACTGGGAAAAGGCTGCTTATGAAGAAGCAGAGCATGCTGCTAAGTTTGCAGAGCTTCTTGGAGAAGTAGTTACAGATTCCACCAAGAAGAACCTTGAGATGAGAGTTGACGCTGAATACGGCGCAACCAAGGGTAAGACTGATCTTGCCAAGAAGGCTAAGGAACTCGGACTCGATGCTATCCATGACACCGTTCATGAAATGGCAAGGGACGAAGCAAGACACGGCAAGGCTCTTGAAGGACTTCTCAAGAGATATTTCGGTTAATCGGGGATGCTACGCGTCAGGTCTTGTACCTGAACGCCGAAAATCAATATCAAGCAGGAAAAGAGGCCTCACGGCCTCTTTTCTGTTGCGTTTTTTTTATAAAAAAGAGGCCTGCAGAAGGCCTCTTTTATCATGCTTTCTTAGAACAGCAGTCCCCACGCAAGGAATCCTGCAATACCTACTATACCTGTGAAGATAAGTACTACTAAGCAGTATCCCATGATGTTTCTTGCGGATAATCCTGCAACGCCGAGTGCGGGAAGTGCCCAGAACGGCTGAATCATGTTGGTCCACTGGTCACCCCAAGCAATAGCCATGGCTGCACGGCCAACATCTACGCCGAGAGTCTGAGCTGCTGGCATTACGATAGGACCCTGAACTGCCCACTGTCCGCCGCCGGAAGGTACGAAGAAGTTTACGATACCAGCGGAAAGGAATGTCCATACAGGGAAGGTTACGTTGTTGGAGATGCTTACGAAGAAGTCTGAGATAACGCCTGCAAGGCAGATACCGTCAGGATTCTTGACAACCATCATGCCCATGATACCTGCATAGAAGGGGAACTGAAGGATGATACCTGCGGATCCCTTGGCAGCATCTGTGATGG